>CAZKCY010000018.1:0-583 GCA_964551155.1 uncultured Marinimicrobium sp.
CATTGCAGTGTAGCCACTCACTGTTAGAGCCACCGCATGAGTTGTTTTGCCAGACACCGGTGTTATAGCTCTGGAGATCTGGCCGCGGATGGTTTCGTACCCTGGCTACAGCGGCTGATTAGTGATTATGGGCTGACCCCCGCCTCCATTGGCGTTGAGCTGACCGAAACCATGCTGATGAGTGTGGATCAGAATATCCAAGGCAGCCTCAAAGCCCTGAAGGCCTGCGGCATCAAAGTGTCGATTGATGATTTCGGCACCGGTTATTCCTCCCTGAGTTATCTGCAGCAACTGCCCGCAGATATACTGAAAATCGACAAGAGCTTCGTTGACCATATTCCGCACAACAGCCAGGGCCTGCTGGTCACCAACGCCATTATTGCGCTGGGGGAACAGTTCGGTCTGGAGTTGCTTGCCGAAGGCATCGAAACCTATGAGCAACTGGAATACCTACGTAAGCGCGGTGTGCAGACCGGTCAAGGCTTCCTGGTTTCCCGGCCCTTGCCCGAACCGGAGTTCATCGAGGCGATGAAAAATGGCCTGAGCGCCGGCCCGGCCGCGAAAAGTGGCTTCTGACCCACGG
>CAZKCY010000018.1:593-7603 GCA_964551155.1 uncultured Marinimicrobium sp.
GCAAAGGTCTATATTCTATAATCTAACGGAGACCAAAATTGGCGGTCAATTCTACAACACTAGACTGTCGAGCGGATAAAGCTGAAGCTGTATACTCCGCATAGAAGCGCGACCGCGAAATTATCGCTAATGCCTTGGTTCAGCTCAGTGAGCAGGACCCAGAATAAGGAGCAACCATGGCACACGGCAAGGGTCTGGGAGCCTCCCCAGAGAATGCAGCCCAGAAACGACTTAAGTACCAGCTAGCGTTCGAACAGTCCCGCGACGCCATAATGTTTTCTAACAGAGAGGGTTTCCAGGATTGCAACTCTGCGACCCTGGAGATGTTTCGCGTGCCTGATTTGGCCACCTTTGTGACCATCCATCCCGGCGACCTCTCACCGCTCTACCAACCCAACGGTCGCCTCAGTCGAGAGGCTGCAGCAGATCGCATCGACGAGGCCCTGCGCGAGGGGCAGGCCTTTTTCGAGTGGCATCACCGCACTTGGGACGGTATAGATTTCCCCACCGAGGTCTTGTTGAGTCGGATAGACATGGAAGATAGCGCCTTGGTGCTGGCGCTAGTGCGCGACATCAGTGATCGCAAAGAAGCTACGGCGCTGCGCGCCCGGGAACGGGAGCTCGCCGATGCCCAGCGTCTTGCTCATGTGGGCAGTTGGGTCTTCGATTTCCACACCAACGAGATCCGGTGGTCCGACGAACTCTACCGCATTTTCGGTCTGAATCCGGAAGAGGGTTTTACCCAAGAATCGTTCATGACCGCAGTACATCCCAAAGATCGGGCGAAGGTGCGGGCGGCTCTCGAGACCTCGGTCAAGGGAAAATCCTACGAGGTGGAGTGCCGAATTATTCGCCCCCAAGGCGAGGTGCGCACCGTGCAGGAGCTTGGTTACACCGAACTCGACGCCCACGGCAAGCCGTTACGCATGTTCGGCACTGTTCAGGACATCACCGAGCGGCATCGGCTGGAAGACGGCCTGCGGCGCTTCGCGGCAATCCTGGACAGCACGCCAGACATTGTCAGCATGTCGGACGGCGAAGGCACAATGCTCTATTTGAACGCCACCGGCAGGCGCTTTGTGGGACTGCCCGAGCGCTCCAGTCGCGATCTTTTGAACCCTAAGAAAGGTTGGGATCGATCCGATCTGCCAGCCGAGACAGAAAGTCTGGAGGGGACCTTGCAGTGGAGCCATCCGCCCTGGGCGGCGGAAATGGTTGCAAACGTCGGGCTGCCCGCCGCCTCGAAAGAGGGATCCTGGCGGGGGGAAACAGCGCTGCTGGATCGAGAGGGGAAGGAAATCCCTGTTTCCCAGGTAATTATTGTTCATCGGGATGATGCCGGGGAGATAGATCAGATTTCCACTTTCCTTCAGGATATCTCCAAGCGCCGGGACCTTGAGGACCAGCTTCGACGCGAGAAGGCCTTTTCGGAGTCTATTCTGGCCGGTTTGCCAGGTATCTTCTATATCCACGATGGGCAGGGCCATTTGGTCCAATGGAATGATCGGATGGAGGAGGTGACCGGGCTTAGCCCCGAGGAGCTTGGCGGCATGGACGTCTGCGCGCTAGTCCCGCAGGAGGAGAGAGATCGTGTGGGCGGGGCCATCGCCAAAACCTTTTCACAGGGCAGCGCGGTGATCGAAAGCAAGGTATGCACTCTAGCGGGGAACATCCCTTATTTGCTCAATGGCCTGCGGGTTGAGCTTAATGGCCAGTCTTACCTGCTGGGAGTAGGGCTGGACATTACCAAGCAAAAACAGCTGGAGGAGTCACTGGAGAGGGAGGCCATCACCGATGCCCTCACCGGTCTCTACAATCGGCAGCGCTTAGATGCCGAGATGGAGCGCATGCTGGCTAGCCATGCACGCTATGGCACTGAAACGGCTCTGGTGATGCTCGACGTGGACAATTTCAAGGATATCAACGATACCTATGGCCACGACGTGGGCGACCGGGTGCTGGTAGAGCTGAGCGAACGACTCGCCGAGGAAATGCGTGAGCCCGATTTTCTGGCCCGTTGGGGAGGCGAGGAGTTTGTGGCCCTACTGCCGGAAACCGATCCCTCCGAGGCCGCTCGAATGGCGGAACGACTGCGTCGGCGCATTGAGATTGAGCCCTTTCCCGAGGTGGGAGTCCTTACCATTAGCTTGGGTGTCACCAACTTCCGAAACGGGGACACCCCAAACACCTTGCTGAAGCGAGCGGATACCGCACTTTACAAGGCCAAGGATAGCGGTCGCAATAAGGTGCTGATCAATGGCAAAGATCTGGGTGCCTAGCGCTAGAGGCATTTCAAAATTTTTTTGGAGTAGGCTGCGCACCAGCGGGGCCGTCTGGGAACCCCGTGGCGCGTCAGCTATGCACCGCCCATTCTTTCGCGTTGCGCAGCGCATCGGTGTCTTCTTTGGTTTTGATCGATTCTATCTTGCTTTGGATATAGTCCCGGGGCAGCGACCATTCCTTCGCGCCTGTTAAAACGTGATTTCGATACCATGCGTAGGGAAGTAGATCCCGATCAAAACGAAGCGCCACATAGGTTAGGGCTTTATGCAAGGTGCCGTCCTCGGCGATGACGGTCACGCTTTTCTCTTCATAGCCCCAGCCCAGGCTTTCAGCCTTGTCCAGAGCCGGCTTTTCGGCGGCGTGGATTTCGAACAAAACGCCGTGCACTAAATGCTCGTCGCCGCCGGTAAAAAAAGCGTCGCATTTGCTCGAGCCGTCCGCACCGGCTTTGTGAAATCGCAGGTCGTGACCCCTTAGAGTGCAGCGGCCAATAGGCTTGGCGCTGGGAGTGCGCTCGAGTAACCGGGCGGATGACATGTTGGAACCGTAAGCGAAGTATTTCATGGCAATAACCAAATCTGTAGGCTCGTCACTGAGCTTTCGAGCGGCGCGCTTTCAGGCGGTACATATTGTCGTCCGCGCGCCTTAGCAAGGTGTCGGCATCCTCACCATCCACGGGATAGCAGGCCACGCCGATACTGCAGGACGGCGTTTTTATCCCGGCACATTCAGTGCCCAGGGGTTCGGCCAGGAGTGCGAGAATCTGCTCCACTTTTCTGGAAACGGCATCCCTCGAAGGAATGTCCGTCAAGAGGATCGTGAATTCATCACCGCCCATCCGGGCGACTGTGTCGGTTGCGCGCACGGCGCCTTTTAGCCGGTCTGCGATAGCGCAGAGCACACGGTCACCCATCGCATGTCCATAGGTGTCATTAATAAGCTTGAAGTCGTTCAGATCCAGAAACAGCAAAGCCAGTCCGCTTTGATGGCGCTGGGCGGCATGCAGTGCCGAGGCAAGTCGGTCATTGAAGAGCGATCGGTTGGTAAGCTCAGTTAGTGGATCGTGATGGGCGAGGAAATGTAATTTCTCCTCGGTCTGCCTGAGGGCCGTCACGTCTCGCGCCACGCCAATCCGCACGCCGTCCTCCTCGGACCAGCGAGCAGACCAGAGGATGTGTACGACAGCGCCATCTTTGCGAATATAGCGGTTGCGGAAGTCGTTGTGGGGCTGACCGTTCATGACTCGGACAATGGAAGCCCGCGTGACCGCCAGATCTTCAGGGTGCATATAGTCAGTGATCTGGGTGCCAATCAGCTCCTTGGCGCGGTAGCCGAGTAGCGCCTCACAGGCATCGCTGACAAACACTATCTGGTTATCCCGGTCGACCACGAAGATCGCATCCAGCATCAGCTGAATTAGCTTTGGATAGAGCGCTTTTAGATCAACGGTCATATTCAGGCAAATCGGGTGGAAAATAGACTCCGAGTATAGCCTTATCACCCTGGAAGGAGATAGAGAATTCCAGGTTGCCCTGGACCCTGGGATTGGCCCTCAGTATTTACGGTGCATGGAAGAGCGCAGGGAAAGCGGCCTCCCGTTGAGGGAGGCCGCTAAGGGAGGCGAGAAGAGAATTACGGGTTAGTGCAGTAAGGCCCGATTAAGGTGCCCACGAAACCGCCGGCCACATTGGTACTGAGGTTGGTGGCGTCTACCGCTTCTGCGAGCGTGTGTCCTTCTCCGTTAACTTCGTAGTGCGCACTCATTTCTCCGGCGTCGAAGGCCAAAGAGAGAGTGACGTTTTCGGAGGTCGGCAGCTTCGCAGAGCTGATCAGCTTGTCTTCCTTGGAGCCCTGCCGACGGTAAAGAGCCACCTGGTCCTCGCCATCGAGATGGGTGATGCCCAGGAAGATCAAATGTTCATCATTTTGAACCGCCGCTATACCTGCCTTTTCACCCTCGGTGCTCGGATCGAATGACAGGGTAGTTGAAGCAGTTGCGATGTGGTGCTGCTGACGCCGGCCAAGAAACGAGGGCACTTCGTCTAGATTGCCCAAACCGCCTTGGCAATTCAGCACCAGGGCGCTTTCTTCGAGCTGGTAAAAAGGTGCTTCGGGATCGCGAATACCCATCCAGGCCAAGGCGAGTTCGTCACCTTCAAAGTCATCGGTATAGCCGAAGTTTCCGGAACTAGGGGGGCTCGCTTCGGGCTGTGCGGGTAATTCGGGTTTTTCCAGTGCAAACGGAATGCGCTCCCCGCGGGGCAGTATGTAGGGCCAGTCGTTCTCCCACCGAACCGGCAGCAGGAAGGTCTCTCGGCCGATGTTGAACATGTCGTTATCGTAGGGCCGGATCGCCAGGAAGGTGGCCCACCAGTCGCCGTTGGGAAGCTGCACAAACTTGGCGTGGCCGGCGGCAATGATCGGATCGTCCCGCTCGAAGCCCAGATCGCGCTGGGTCAGTATCGGGTTGTGGTCAGCCGGCTTGTAGGGGCCCCAGACGTCGTCAGAGCGAAAGATGGTTTGGGAGTGGTGCACACTGGTTCCACCCTCGGCGGCGGTAATGTAGTAGTAGCCGTTGCGCTGGATGATGTGCGGCCCCTCAATCCACACCGGCTCCTCGGAGATATCCACACCGCCGTTGATCAACTGCTTGCGCTCGCCGGTCATGGTCAGGTTCTGCCAGTCGAATTCCTGAATCCAGATGGCGCGGTGGCCGTCGTAGCGGGGCTCTTCATTGGGCGCGCCGTTATTGAGGATATAAGCCTTCCCGCTGTCATCCCAGTGGATGGAGGGGTCGATCCCTTCGAAATCCAACCAGTGGGGGTCAGACCAGGGGCCGGTGGGGTGATCGGCGGTCATCACAAAGTTGCCCCCGCAGTCGACGCAGGTGGAGGTGAGGTAGTAGGTGCCCTCGTGGAAGGAAATATCCGGAGCGAAAATCCCGCGAGACACTTCCAGACCGGAGAAGTCGAACTGCTCCGGCCGGTCGATGGCGTTGGCGACCTGAGTCCAGTTGACCAGGTCCTTGGAGTGGTAAATGGGCAGCCCCGGGAAGTGGGTAAAAGAGGAGGTGACCACGTAGTAGTCGTCGCCAACCCGAGCTACGGTAGGGTCTGGCGCGTAGCCGGAAATGATCGGGTTGCGAAACTCGCCTTCTTTAAGGCTTACCTGCTCTTGGGACTCACCCTGATAGCTAAAACTGGTAAATCGGGCCGACAGGGCTTCGGTAGCCTCCTTGGATGAAGCAGTACCTTGGTTCGCCGGGGCTTGCTTATCTTGGTTGCTATCGGTGGTTGTGTCACAGCCCGCCATTAGGGCGACAAACCCTATGACCGGCAATAAAGTCATTTTTCTCATGCTACAGATCCTCTCTAGGTACTTATTAAATTTTTATGGTAACTGGTGCGTCGGTACCGTTTTTTGCGGGTTTTGTTCAAATAAAAAAACGTTTTCTCATTTGAACAGAGCAATGGTTAAAGTTCGTAAATTTTCCTTTGAAGATGAGTTTCATATATTATGATAATTACATATAGTTAATATAACTATAACGATTCTTTCCTTTCCACTCAAATAATTGCATTCAAACAAATCAATAAGACAGGAGCGCAAGGTATGAAGAACGGACAATTTCAATTTATTCGCCAAGGCTTAATGGCAGTGCTGATCGCATTCAGCACCCTTGCGTTCGCGCAGGACGGCAAAATGTACCCCATGGACGCGCCGAAAGAGCCCTCGGCCATACCCTTGAACACCGGCGGCGTTGAGGGGCAGAGCGAACCGGAAACCTGGTTTCGCCAGTGGGGCGACCCCATGGCCCGCAACATCTCCAAGGCGACCTTGACGCCGGTACTGGCCGACCCGGAAAAGGCGAATGGCGCCACGGTTATCGTAGCTCCAGGCGGCGGTTTTAGATGGCTGTCGATGGGCAACGAGGGCTGGGAAGTGGCCGAAGCTCTGGCGGCGCAGGGCATCAATGCCTTTGTGCTCAAATACCGCTTGCAGCCAACGGCGCCTTCTCTTGAAGGGTTTGAAAAGCAGATGAACCAACGCTTCGCCGAAGCCGAGGAATCCGCCAATGAGGATGATTCGCAAGCTGCTCCCGAGCGTCCCCGCAGGGATCTTTCAAACCAGATCGAAGACGTCGAAGCGGCCTACGCCATGATCCTCGACCGCGCCGATGAATGGGGCGTAGACACCGACAGAATCGGCATGATTGGCTTCTCGGCCGGCGCGGGCTTGACCATGGCGACCACACTTCAATCGGAAAAGGTCGACCTGGCGTTTATTGGGCCGATTTACGGCGGTATGGGTGCCGTGGACGTACCCGAGGACGCGCCCCCCATGTTTGCCGCTATTGCGACTGACGACTTCTTGTTTACGGGTGACTTTGGCCTGATTAAATCCTGGTACGAGGCAGACAAACCCGTGGAGTTTCACCTCTATCAAAACGGTGGTCACGGCTTCGGTTTGGGCAATCCCGATCGCACCAGCAACAAGTGGTTCGACGCCTTTATGCACTGGCTGGATGTGAACGGCTTTTTGAAACCGACAAAAAGCTAAGCTGCTTTCACCAGTCTTCGTTGTACAGCAATACAAGGCTGCCGCCGCTGAGGGCGCTCCCGTAATTCACCCTGGCACTGATACCTAAATTTTTCAGCCAGCCGGGGTCGCCCTCGAGATCGAACGACAAAAAGCCGAAGGTCACCGCTTCTGTATCGGTCAAAACC
>CAZKCY010000018.1:7613-14488 GCA_964551155.1 uncultured Marinimicrobium sp.
TAGGCGCCAATTTCCATTTCCAGGGCAAGGCAAAGGTGGTAATGCTATCGCGCTGGGCGATGGACTCGTCCGAGCCGAACAGGTCTTCGCCCCCCGGTATAAAAGAACCGGGATCGAACGACAAAAAGCCGAAGGTCACCGCTTCGGTATCGGTCAAAACCACCGAAGTGGCAAATACTGAGGTAACCTGGCGTTCGGCGAGGTCCGCCGCGCTTCCCGGATCCGTCGTTTGGGAGCTTCCGGTCGTACACCAAAAGCATGAGGCCAATGCCACTAATCGTCCCGCCCAATGGCCACCACTTCCAGACGCACGATCCAGTCTCCATTGGGGTGAGTGTAACGCTGGGCTGTTCTAAAACCTCAGCCTTGTTTCAGTCTAGGAGATGGCCGGTTAAAGCACAAACCTGGTACAGAGACCGGGCTGGGATGGTTTTTAAACAGTCGCGGGATTCATCGCAGGCTTTTCAAAGTGAGCCTGCCCTCGATATTTGAGTAGTAAATTTTGGGGCAGTATTACCTTCGCTCCAATCCTTAGAGTGTGCTGTTTAAACTACCCAATAGCCGAGGTCACCGCTGGAGGCGGAGGACTAGTCTTAGTCAGCCAATTCGGTCGGATCGAACCAGAGATGGGTTTCGTCCAGAGGGGTTGCTTTAGGCAAAGCGGGATTATAAAGTCGAATAATGGTCCGGCTCTCTAAATTTGCTTTGTTAACCACGTCCTGAACCGTGGGGTCGTTGAAAAAGTACTCATTGAAGCTGCCATCCTCGATAGCAATACGCAGGCCTTCCTCCAGATCTTTCGCCAGCTGGGGGTTAGAGCGGCTGACAAAAAAGTAAAAAGGGTTGGTGTAGGCAATCAGCAGGTTTTTCTCAACCTCGAGAGCCAGTTCCGGGCGGCTGGCGATTTCTGACCAGGGCTCGTGTACACCGCGAGGAAACGCATCAAACCGATCGCCGTCCAGCATAAAAAACAAACCTTCATACTTCAGCACCTTGACGACGTTGAGGCCGTTAGAGGTGAGTACCTCGGTATCAGCCCAGAAGCGCCCCTGGCCGAGAGTGATCTCCTGCAGATCTTCCAGGGTTTTAATGTGGTTGAATTCGTGTTGAGTGCCACGTTTGATCATCAGCACCCGGTAGCCCAGCAAGCCGCGATACATGGGTATGCGAATGGGCTGGAGTCTGCGCTCCAACTCTTCGGTGGTCGCGTACCAGACAATATCCATCTGGCCGTCTTCGAGCATTTGTACGATGCGCGTTTCCGTGGTGTTGGGTATCGACTCGTCCCACTCGTACTGGGTGGGCACCTTGGAGAGTGCCAGTTTCAGTAACCCTTTGGCGTAGACGTTAATGCCTTCGCGGTCATCGACCATCCGCAGGGTCTCCGCCTGAGCGCTGAGCGAGGCAAAAATTAGCGCCGCGGCCGAAAGCTGTACTAGTAGACGAATGAGCCGTTTGGCGGAGGCTGGAAGCAGTGTTGGAGGCATCGATAGGCCCTTATTGTGGTTCAGCAGGATAACTTTAATAGAATTTGGCGCTGTTGTCTGTTTTATGCCTGATAGGCATCGTTTGGAGTGCCGAAGGCGCTTTTTCGCGCGGCTATGGATGTTAGCGGCCATGGGGGTGGTTTTCTTTAGCCTTTGGCGGGGCTTTTTACCTGTATTTTAAGGCCCCCCGGGCGACACCAACCACTCGCGCTTAGAGGAGTAGCATCGGGAGGAGCGTGATATGAACAATCTGATCCTTTCCATCACAGAGAATCATCAGAGTTGAATTCTTCTGGCCAAATTGGTCATTCCAATAATATACTATTGGTCTGACATTATCGGTATTTGAGGAGGCGGAATGAAGAAAAAGCTACCTTTTGTAGTGGCTAACTGGAAGTTGAATGGCGGTACCAATTTGATTTGTACCTCGGTGGCGTCTTTTCTGAATCAGACTTTCAGAGCCGAGATCGGTATAGCGCCACCCTACGTGTATATAAGTGACATGGTCAGTTTTCTGCGTAATTCCAGCATTTGCGTGGGCAGCCAGAACGTCAGTAAATTCGCCTCCGGCGCTTACACGGGTGAGACTTCGGCGCAAATGTTGAAGGAAGTCGGATGCCGTTTTTGCCTGATCGGTCACTCGGAACGGCGGGAGGTGTTTCTGGAAAATGACGCCTCCTGTAATACCAAAGTGGAGCGAGCCCTGGCGGCTGGGTTAATGCCCGTGGTCTGCGTGGGCGAAAACGCTCAGCAGCACAAGCTGAGCCTCACCCGGGATATTCTCTACCGCCAGCTGCACCAGGCCCTGGCAGGTATAGAGTTGAACGACCGGCGTCTAGGTATCGCCTACGAGCCGGTATGGGCCATAGGCACCGGCAAGGCCGCCAGTGCCAGCCAGGTACAGGAGATACACGAATACATTCATCAGGAACTGAGCAGCATTTTCGGCCAGGCGGCCGCCGAAAAAGTGCACATTCTCTATGGTGGCAGCGTGAAAAAAGACAATGCCGCCGAACTGCTGGCCATGCCCAATATCGACGGGCTGCTGGTGGGCGGGGCCAGTCTGGACCCGGAGCACTTCGCGCAGATATGCGCGATCGCCAATGAGGTATGAAAAGGCTTACTGCCAGAACCACGACCAACGACCAACGACCACCTCCTCGACCAGAGGGGGCATAGGAAATGTTTTTGAGAGTAAGGGGGCGTGGGCGCCCTCTTTAATCAATCTGGTAGTCGTTTTTGCCTCGATTTTTAACCTCGTACATCAGTCTGTCCGCGGTCTTTTTCAGTATTTCTTCAGTGTCGCCATGTTTTGGGTAATAGGCACAGCCAATACTTGCCTCAATTTTTAGATCGACGCCATCAAGTCTAAAAGGCTCGTTTATTTGTGACAGTATTCTTGCGCATATCTCTTCGATAAAATCGACGTTTTCCACTTCAGATAGAATGACCAAAAACTCATCTCCCCCGATTCGGCAGGCGGTATCGTAATCCCGGATCACCTTCTGGATTCTCAAAGCTGCTTCAATAAGCAAAATATCCCCAGCCTCGTGGCCATAGGTATCGTTGATGGCTTTGAAGCCATCCAGATCCAAAAACAGCACGGCCGCGATATGCTCTTTTCGCTTGGCCATATTGAGCGCGATTTTGAGTCTTTGGTTGGCAAGCCGCAAACTCGGCAGGCCTGTTAACGGATCGTGATTGGCCAAGTGCTCAATCTCTTTGTTTTTTTCTTCCAGCTCTTTTGTCCTTTCGCGGACTTGAGCCGCCAGCATTTTTTCAGATCTTCGAACCATTCTGATTCGGTATAGATAGATCAATTGAAGGGCGCCCAAAACAAGTATCAAAACGCTTACCCGAAATAGGTTGGTCTCATACCATGGCGGAAGAACAACAATTTGCAATTCGGCTTCCTCTTGGTTCCAAATGCCGTTGCCGTTCGAAGCTTTAACACGGAACACATAATTGCCCGCATCCAGGTTGGTATAGGTAGCGCTGCGCTGAGATCCGATTTCGTTCCAATCTGTATCAAAACCCTCTAACTTATAAGCGTACTGAACCAGCTCCGGGTTTCGATAATTCAGTGCTGAAAAAGACAGAGTAAATGCAGCCTGTTCGGGAGTTAATGTGATTTCATCCGTTTGGGTAATGGCTTTCTGAAGTGGCGACTTCTCACCCCCTATTGGCACAGGCCGGTTAAACAGCTGGAAATCGGTGAACACTAGAGGCTGGTCGGAGTCGTCCATAAACAGCTGTTCCGGATCAAATACCGTCAAGCCATTGGTGCTGCCAAACATCAGTTCGCCTTCGCTCGTTTTTAAGTAGGCCGGGCGGTTAAATAGGTTGCCGGCCAAGCCATGATCGGCGGTGTAATGGCGAAACGTCTCGTTGGTCGGGTTAAAGCGCGATAAGCCGTTCTCTGTGCTCAGCCACAAATGTCCCTGCTCGTCTTCCAGAATGCCTTTCACGGTGTCATTGGGCAGCCCTTCTTGGGCTCGATAAACGGTAAATCGCCCGGTCTTTCTATTGAATCTGTTTAAGCCGCCACGGGTACCTATCCAAAGGTTGCCTTTGCTGTCTTCGACTATGCTCCAGACCTCGTTGCCGCTCAGGCTGGTGGGGTCCCCATTAATGTGATTAAAACGGGTGAAGCTGCCCTCGGCTCTGTTCATTAGATTTAAGCCGCCTGAAGTTCCCACCCAGAAGTTGCCGAGGCTGTCTTCATGCAGCGCCAGGACAATATTCGAGGTAATGCTGGTCGCATCGTCGAGCTTCGACAGGTATCGGGTGGATCGCTGGGTTGCTGGGTCATAGTGAATCAAGCCTCCCCCCTCCGAGCCAACCCAAAGGTTTTGCTGGCGGTCCTCATAAATCACCCATGCAATACCCAGGTTCTCTGCCGACGCACCTTCCGGATCAAGCTGAAGGTCGATAAAGGCTCCGGAGTTTCGGTCAAACCGGCTCGCTCCTCCGCCCCAGGTTCCTACCCAAAGCTGGTTGTCTGCGGTTATCGACACATCTAAAACGGCCGGCGCGGGTAAACTCTCGAGCCGTTCAGGTTCGTGCAGATAGCGAGTGATCGCCCCCGTCTTTCGGTCCAGCCGGTTGAGTCCGTTTTCTGTGCCAATCCAGAATCTGCCCTGGGCGTCTTCAGCAACACTTAACACACCGCTGTTGCTGAGGCTGTTGTCGTTCCGCGGCTGGTGTCGATAGTTGTGAAACGCCGACGCATAGGGGTCGGTCTTGGAGATTCCCGAGGGAAAATGGCTAAACCACCAATCGCCGACTTGGTCTTTAAAGATAGCTTGAACTTTGTTGCCGAGCAGGCTGGTGGGGTCATCCGGGCGATGGTCCAAGCGCTCAAAATGCCCCGTCGTTGGGTTCAATAGATTCAGGCCGCCACCGTCGCTGGCAACCCACAAGCGGCCATCCTCGAGCTCCGATATGGCTTGAATATAAGCGAGCCCAGGGCCATGGCTGTTTTGCAGGTCATGGCGGTAACGCACAAAATGACCCGTTCGTTTATCGAGTTGATTTAATCCGCCGCCGTGCGTACCCACCCAAAGGCGATTTTGGCTGTCTTCAAACAGAGCCCTGACAGTGTTACTGCCCAGACTTTGGTTATCCGTGGGATCGTGGGGGTAGTGACGAAAGCTATTGGTGTTTGGAACCAGACGGTCGAGACCGGCATCAGAAGTCCCTACCCAGACGGTATCTTCATGATCCGTATAAACCACGAGTAGGTTGTTGCTTGCCAAGCTGGCGGAATTGTTGGCGTCGTGCTGATAGCGGACAAAAACCTCGGTTTTGGGATCAAACAAATTCAGCCCCCCGCCAGAGGTCGCGACCCACAGCTTGCCTTCTTCACCCTCTGCTAGTGAGGTGACGACATTGTGGCTAAGGCTGCGGGAATCGTTCGGGTCGTGCTGATAGCGGGTAAAGGTTTCAGTCAAGGGGTTATAAAGGTTCAAACCCTCTCGCGTTGCCACCCACAAGCGCTCTTGAGTATCGACCAGCAAATCACTCACATAGCTACTGCTCAAGCTCTCGGAGTCATTCAGATCGTTGCGGTAGACTTTGGTGGTGTAGCCATCGAAGCGCGCCAAACCGGCTAAGCCACCAAACCACATAAAACCTTGAGCGTCTTGGGTAACCGCATTGGGATTGCCAATCGAATTCACCTCTGGGCCATCAAAGGTTGTGAAACGAAGTGACTGCATGCTCGGTTCCAAGCCAGGGCTGGCATAACCGACTGCGGAAAAGCTAATTATGGTTATAAGGAGTAAGGTGATTAGACCGCTGCCCTTACCTATTGGCGCGATATTCATGGACCTTCCCGTCTTTTCGGCTGCTGGCACTTATGCGCCTTTAATATTCTGTGGATTCATGTGCCTATATTAGTTGGTGTAGTCAGGGAACTCTAGTGTCGAGTGGTATATGTAGGGTATGAATATTGGCAGGCTGCGCACCGCGGAGTACCAGAACTGACTTAGCTTTTTTACGGCTCCAGCGGTTAATACTTGAATCTTTTTTGCTAGATCTTCAATAAACCGCCCACCGCCGCCGCCTTCGCGGTGGTGAATATTCATTGGTAGCGCCATCAGTTTGTGAGCGGTGTTTTTGGGAGATTCACCAGACGGTTGCGGGGGCGTCGAAGGGGCGGCCAAAGGCGATAAGCGGGTAAACACCCCGAGCATTTGCCGGGCGTTGCGCTCAATCTGGATAGCGAGCCGGGATACTGATTTACCACATGCGAGAAAGCGACGCCATCCACTTGAGTTTTCTGATTATTCAGGCAGCGAATGCGCAATGCCTTGGTGGCAGTCTATGCAGGTGCGCCCAGTGGCCTCTCGGTACTCCAGCGAGTGTCGTCTACGGGCCGAGCGATCTTGAAGTTCTTCAGACATAGCGCTGTAGCTATGACAGCTTCGACAGGTGCGGGAGTTGTTGGCACGCATGGTTGCCCAGACCCGTTCGGCCATTTCGCGCTTGTGATTATCGAATTCTTCCTGGGTATCTATTTTTCCGAGAAAGTGATTCGGAAGCTCCCTCATACTCGCCACTATTTTCCGCTGCATCTTCGGGAAAAATTCATTCGGAACATGGCAATCCGCACAAACGGCGCGTATGCCGCTGGCATTTTCGTAGTGAATGCTTTGCTGGTATTCGGGGTATACGAAGCTCTTCATTTCATGGCAGGAAATGCAAAACTCCAAGGTGTTAGTGGCTTTTACCGTGGTATCAAAACCCACCCAAAACCCTATGCCGATTACAAATGCCAAAAAACCACCTAAGGGAATACCGAACAAATACCAGCGACGAGATGGGCGCCACAACCGCTGAGAAAGAGCTTCTCGTCGACTTTTGGGCTGCTCCGGTTTCTGCTTG
>CAZKCY010000019.1:0-13799 GCA_964551155.1 uncultured Marinimicrobium sp.
CCTGCCGACCTTTGGAGACGGCTATGGAACAAGAAGAAAATAGCCTGGATTTCAGTTTCGTACTGGCTTCCAGCGTTCACGACATGAAAAACTCACTGGGCATGTTGCTCAGTTCGCTCGAATCTATGCTCGAGGAGACTCCGCCGCAAAATCCGGTTCAGCAGAAGTATTTTTCTACTCTGGGCTACGAAGCTTCGCGTATCAATGGCGAGCTGGTGCAGTTGTTGGCCTTATATCGAATGCAGCAGTCGGCTATGCAGCTGCGCGTGGAAGAGCAGTTTATCGTCGATTTGATCGAAGATCAGGTGGCTCGCAACGACGTCTTATTGAGCACGCGCGGTATAGAGCTGCAGGTGGACTGCGACCCGGATTTGAGCTGGTATCTGGACAGTGAATTGATTGGCGGAGTGCTCAACAATATTCTGGTCAATGGCGCGCGTTATTCACGCGGTCATTTGCGTATCAGCGCTCGAATCGAACAGCGAATGCTGCGCTTGAGCATTGCGGACGATGGCAATGGTTTTCCTGCGGCAATGCTGGATGCGCCCCTGCAGGAAAATGCCGGTGTCTCTTTTAGCAACGGCAGCACAAATCTAGGCTTGTTATTTGCTCGCAAGGTAGCCGATTTACACCGCGCCAAAGGCCAAAAAGGCTATATAGAACTGAGTAACGGGGGGGCTTTGGGGGGCGGTGTTTTTTCGCTCTGGCTGCCTTAATAAATAGCCTGCTCAGCTAAAGTAACCCGGCGAACGGTCGATAGCTTAAGCAGCTATTATCGCGACCCGGGCCCCTTATATGCAATTTCCCCAGCTTTCAGGCGCCGCTGCGCCCACCTTCTCTGCGAACGACAAGCTCGCCGGAAAATTGGCCTTTTCTGGCCCAAAAGCCGAACTCAATCAGAATTTGGAGGGCCAGAAGCGTTCAGCTAATGTTGCTGAGCCCGGCATCAGTGGGTCGGAAAGGCGCCAGACAGCTCTGCAGATTTTCGAGCGCACCCTGAGCATGGGTTATCAAAAACTCTCCGGCAGTTACCAGCGAGCTTCCAGTCCGGCCGCTTTCGAGCCTTTAAGCGCGGAGAAAGTCGCCGCCAATATTCTCGGTTTTATCGAACACCGTCTGCGCCAGGATGTCGCTCAAGGAGCTACCCAAGAGCAGTTGCAGAGCCGCTTAGAGGCCGGCCTGTCCGGGTTTAATAAAGGTTTTGCCGAAGCCAAAGAAAAGCTAGAAGCTCTGAGCCTGCTCTCTCCAGTGGTTGAGCAGGACATTGGCCAGACGCAAGACTTGGTGTTAAGTGGCATAGAAGCTTTGCGCGAGAAGCTGATAAGCAATTCTTTTGAGGCCAAAGCGCCGATAGCTCAGAATTCTGAGCCTGCAAAATCCGATCAGAGTGCCCGGGTGCCGTCATCCGGTCACTATGAGTACGCGCGCGCCAGTGAGTTTCGATTCAGCTTGCAAACCGCTGAAGGCGATCGCTTGACCATCAGCGCAAGAGGCTCATTCGCCCTGGCGAGCGATTTCGAGACACAGGGCTCAAACTTTGAATTGACCGCCAGTGGGAGCTCGGTTCAGCGCTTCGCTATCTCGGTGGACGGTGATCTGAACGACGAAGAGCGAGGCGCAATTGTCGAACTCTTGGGCAAAGTTGATAAGCTGGCGAGCCAGTTTTTCGCCGGTGACCTGGACAAGGCTTTCGCGCAGGCACAGAATTTGGGCTATGATTCAAGACAGATTGCAGCCTTTTCGCTCAATCTAAGCCAGGTTGAGGTGCGTCGGGCCAGCCAGACCTACCAACAGGTCGCGGGTTCCGTTCCCGACCAAGCTTCGACGAGACTACAAGACGGGTTACAACCGCTGTCAGAATTTTTGCAGACTCTGAGTTCAGCGCTGCAAACCGCCTCTAAGTTGGCGGCGCAGCCAGAGGACTTGCTGGTTGATCTCAGTGCGCGCTTGGTCCGTCCCGAGCCGGCTGCAGATTTTAACGCCGGTCGTCGCTTTCAGGAATTTGTTGAAAAAATACTGGCTACTAGACGTTAATTTTCCGGGGTAAGTGAGTGCCCTGCTGATAGAGAGGGCGGTAATGGCTTCGATTATCTTATACACCACCGCCGGGTGCCATTTGTGCGAACAGGCCAAAGCTTTGCTTTGGCCTGTGATGTCGAGCCGGCAATTGCGATTGAAAGAGATTGATATTGCCGAGTCCGACGATTTGATCGAACGCTACGGCGTGCGTATTCCCGTCATAGCGCTTTCAGACGGTGACAGCGGGGCAGAGTTGAATTGGCCTTTTGACAGCGAAGAGCTGCGTGCCTTTGTTAACAGAAATCACGTCTGAAGCGTTTTTCGAGGGTATTTGTTACAAGCCTACTTCAAGGTTTTTTCCACGGTCATATTCGCCATGGTGTGTGATACCCAGGTCAAGGCATTGAGGTATATGTGAGAAAGCTGATCCGGACTGATCTGGTTTTGCTCCAGGTAGTCCCAGTCAATTTGTTCCCACTCCCCGCGCTCATAATGCTCGACTATGTCCAGAACCTTCCCTTCATCCCCCAGGTGCCTGAGCAGGGCGTCGATGAGCTCCTCACTAAGTGAAACGTTGGCCAGCAGGGAATCCAGCGGAAGATCCATAAAAGCATCCAGAGTAGACAGCAAGCCCACTGTAAAAAAAGCGTCCTGCCGATTCTCTTTGTGGGTGGCGGCGGCAATAGTGGCGCACATACGAGCTCGAGTAAGAGCCGCAACGCTCAACTCAAGTGGTTTGTCGCCCAGATTGGCCATGGCCAGTAAATTGACCCAATTTTTTATAATGTCCAGCCCCAGTAGCGTTATCGCCTGACGCAATGATTCTATAGTGCGCGGCAAGGCAAAGGCCGCCGAGTTGACCAGGCGCAGCAGCTTATAGCTCAGCATGGGGTCTTGGGAGATCATCCGCTCGACCTGGCTGATTGAAACCTCCGGGTCGTGCATCACGCTCAACAAGCGAAGCACCGCTTGTTTACTTTCGGTAATTTTTCGCCCTTTGATGATTTTGGGGCGCTCCAGAAAATAACCCTGAAACAGATCGAAACCCGCCTCCTTGCAAAAGTCGAGCATTTCATAGGTTTCCACCTTTTCCGCCAAAAGTTTCAGCCCGAGAGGTTTTAAATGGGCAATATGATCGAGCAGTTGCGTTCTCGACAGCTGCAGAACATCGAGCTTGATGATGTCGGCATAGGCGAGCAAAGGCTGGGTACTGTCGCTTAGAACAAAATCATCCAAAGCTATAGTGTAGCCTTGCTCCCGCAGCAGCTTCAGGCTGTCCAGCATCTCGGCGTCCACGAGCTGATTTTCCAGCACTTCGATGACCAGCTGGTCGCGGTTGAAAGGCGGGGGTGAGAGCAGGAGGGTGCGAGTGAAATTAATGTAGGCCTGGTGTTTACCAACCACCGCCTCTATCGACAGGTCGGAAAAGGTGTGCAGAATTACCTGTGAGCTGGCGCTGTCGCCATTGTCAAACACGGCCCAGTTGAAACTGCTGTTTCGACTGAGCAATTCGTAGGCAACCACCGCCATTTTACGATCGAAAATGGGCTGCCTGGCCAACAGCGGCATGAGTTCTGACATCGATTGTACGACCGGATCCTTGGGTTAAGAAGACTTAAAGCGAATTCTGCGCCTCTTCCAAGGTAATGAAAGGGCGGCTTTCTCCCAAACGATAACCGTAGATAACCGAATAGGCCAGAACATTCTGGACGTAGCTCCGGGTTTCCCGGTAGGGAATGGTTTCGATCCAAACGTCGTAGGGCAGTTTTTGCTGATCGGCGCTCAACCACTGCCTAACCCGCGTGGGGCCGGCGTTGTAGGCTGCCGTGGCGAGGATTCGATTGCCGTCAAATTCGTTCAACAACTGATGCAAATAGCGACTGCCCAGATCGATGTTGGTGTCGGGGCTGAGCAGCTCTTGGCGCTGAAAAGGAATACCGGCTCGGCGGGCGGTGTACTGAGCCGTGGACGGCAGCAGTTGCATCAAGCCCAAAGCGCCGGCTGGCGAGCGGGCGTCGGGCATAAAGGCGCTTTCCTGACGGGCAATGGCAAAAAGTAGGTGCGGCGTAATCGAGGTGGATTTGGCGGCATTGGTCACTTGTTCCTGGTAGGCAAGCGGAAAGCGCAATTGCAGATCGTCCCAGGACTTGGCACTGATCATGGCTTGGATGCCGTTGCGATGCCAACCCCAGCGCTCGGCCAGTTTACCGGCGGCGATAACCTCTTCGGTGCCCATGTCGCGGGTACTGTGATACCACTCCCGGTTGGCGTTGGTTAAGTCGCCCAGCAACAGCAACTCTCTGGCGCGGGCAATGCCCGGAAGTCTCTCAACTTCGGCCATAACTTCGGGAGTGACCTCTGCTGGCTTGTCGATCAAGCGGTATTCGTAACCTAAAATATCGGCCGACAAAAAACCGTAAAAGCTGCGCGTTGCGGCCACAGCCGCGTAGAGGTCGCGGGCGCTGGGCTGACCTTGTTCAGGTTGCAACTGTAGCTCTTCCATTAAGCGGGCGCGCCAGTAGCGCCAGCGCTCGGTCTGCTGGGCTTCTGCGGGAAGTTTTTCGAGCCAGGCATAGGCCTTGTTCCAATCCTGGCGCCTGAGAGCATCTCGGATCAGTCCCTCAGTCAAATCTTCGCTGCTGAGACCCGGGCTGCGGGCGAGTAGCTGCTCAGCCTGCTCCATATGCCCCTGATACACTAAGCGGGTGGCAATAAAGTGTTGGGTATCGAGCCGTTCTCGATCATCGAACAATTGCTGGGCGTCGTATTTGTGCCACAAATTAAGCGCTTCGGGTGCATCGTGGCGAGCAAGGCGCTTGAGACCATGCAGGATGATTTCTTGCATCTCCGGAATCTGAGCGCCGAAGCGGTGCTGTTGGCGAAGACGAACTGGATAGGCGTCGACCTCGCGATAAAGTTGCGCCAGTTTTTGTTTGTCTTCGGGCATTTGCCGGGCGATATAGGCAGCCAGCTGCCGGTCGCGGGCTTGGAGTGCTTTTGAATGCCGCTCCCAGGCGATTTCGGGGCTCAACAAGCCCGCCGCCATCCACTGTTTGAATAGCGGGTCGCAAACCTTGGGTTGGGACTCGCCCACATTCCAAAGCGGAGCCACCTCCGCCAGAGCCTGTTCATCTCCCTGGTTCAGTCGCGCGCGTAGCTGATAGCAATGCAGGCGCGTGTCGCGCATGCCGGCATGAAAAAATTGCAGGTATTCCTCCCAGCGGCCCCGCTCGGCAAGATGGTGTAGCCAGTGATAGCGCATCTGCTCGGCGAGATAGCTGTAGGGGTGTTGATTGAGAAAGTCGGCGACTTCGTCGCTGGAGAGCTTCTTGAGCCGCTGACTCATGTCCTGGAACTGGAGATAGGGCAGGAGGGGGTAGTCGGTCAACTCTTCAAGCAATTGCTGATACTGCTTCATTTGCCGTTGGCTGAGCGCCAACTGGGCTTGGCGATAGGACTCACGCTCCTGCGAAAGCGCGTCTAGTCCTTGGGCGGCTTGGGCGCCACCGGCAGCAAGTAATAATGACCCAACAAAAGCACAGGTAAAGTTCGCTGCCAGCAAAACCTTTAACCTACGGATGATGGCCCACATGATTTATACCTCTACTGCATGCTTTTGCCCTGTAAAAGGAATTTTAACTAAATTCCTAATCCCAGGGGACATCAATTATTATAAATGGTTGTTGTTATAGTGGCTCGTTATTATCGAAATATATGCAGGCTCTGTGAGCGCACTCACAAACCCGGTATCATGGTCGGTCTCGATTGAGCAAATATATGCCATATCTGTTCTGAGCATATCAGTCCGCCAGGCTTAGTGCCAGCGCCAAAACACCTATCCATACTTTAATTTCAATTCTATAAGTTGTCCCTATGCCCCTGATTAGTATAGAAAAAGCCCAGTTGAGCTATGGCCTTCAAGTCATTCTCGACGATGTCGACTTGAATCTCGAGCGGGGCCAGCGTCTCTGCCTGATAGGTCGCAATGGAACTGGCAAATCGAGCCTGTTGAAAGTCATGTCGGGGGATGTCGATCTGGATAAGGGCACAGTGAGTCGAAATCCGGGCATCCGCATGGCCCGGCTCGAACAGGATCTGCCCGAGGCCGATGATCGCTTAGTCTTCGATGTGGTGGCCGATGGTCTCGAGGGCATGGGCGCACTGTTGAGCGAATACCATCATTTGGCCATGGAGGCTACCGAGCAGGCCATGGATCGCCTGGCACAGTTGCAGCAGCAGATTGAAGCCCGCGATGGCTGGCAGCTGCAACAGCAGGTCGATACCGTACTTACTCGGCTGGAGTTGCCCGGCGACAGTTATATGCGTGAGCTCTCAGGGGGCTGGCGTCGCCGGGTCGCCTTGGCTAAAGCGCTGGTGTCGGAGCCGGATCTGCTATTGCTCGATGAGCCCACCAACCATTTGGACATAGCCGCTATCGATTGGCTGGAAAAACAGCTGCTCAATTTCAATGGTGCGCTGGTCTTTATCACCCACGACCGCTCCCTGCTGCAGAACCTGGCCACCCATATTGCCGAGTTGGATCGGGGCCACTTGCGGACCTGGTCGGGCGACTACCGAAGCTATCTGGAGTACCGCGAGCAGGCGCTAGCCGAAGAAGCGCGGCACAACGCGCTGTTCGACAAAAAGTTGGCGCAGGAGGAGGTCTGGATTCGTCAAGGCATCAAGGCCCGGCGAACTCGCAACGAGGGCCGTGTTCGAGCCCTGAAAGCCTTGCGGGAAACCCGTTCCGAACGGCGCGAGCTGATCGGCAAGGCCAAATTCGCCGTCAGCAGTGGCGACAGTTCGGGCAAGCTGGTGGCGGAACTGAAAAACGTCGACTACCGGTTCCCCGATAAAACCATTGTCCAGGATTTTTCCACGGTGATTATGCGCGGTGATCGCATTGGTCTGGTAGGCGCCAACGGTGCTGGCAAGAGCACCTTGTTAAAACTGATTTTGGGCGAGCTTGAACCCCAGAGCGGCAGTGTGAAGCTGGGCACCAGCCTGCAGGTGGCTTATTTTGATCAGCTGCGCGATCAGTTGGATCTCAATAAAAGTGCGGTCGACAATATTGCTGAGGGCCGTGAGTTCATAGAACTCAATGGCAAGTCGCGCCATCTCATTTCCTATTTGGGCGATTTCCTGTTCACCGGCGAGCGGGCTCGCACGCCTTTGCGCGCTATGTCCGGAGGTGAGCGCAATCGAGTGCTGCTGGCCAAACTGTTCAGCAAACCAGCCAACTTGCTGGTGTTGGATGAACCCACCAACGACCTGGATGTAGAAACTCTGGAGTTGCTGGAAGACATTTTGATGGACTACGACGGCACGGTGCTGCTGGTGAGTCACGATCGAGCGTTTTTGAACAACATAGTCACCAGTGTTATCGCCTTTGAAGGTCGCGGCCAAGTGCTCGAATACGTGGGCGGCTACGATGACTGGCTGCGTCAGGGTGGGCGTTGGACCGACGACACGCCTTTAGCTGAAGCCGTCAATACAGCCCCAGCCGCTCCTGAACCGGTAAAAGCCGAGCCGGAGCGCGCCAAAGCCAAGAAGTTGAGTTATAAGTTGCAACGTGAGTTCGAGCAGCTGCCCCGACAAATCGAAAAGCTTGAGCAAGATTTGGCAGCGCTTCAGGCCCAGGCGGGGCAGGCGAATTTTTATTCAGGGCCAGCGGATGAGATCGAGGCTCACATGAAGAAAATGTCGGTTCTGGAACAGGAACTTGAATCCTGTTTTGAGCGCTGGGCGGAACTGGAAGATATGCAACAAGCCGGCTGAGTAACCGCCAGCTCGTTAGGGGTTTAGGTCTCCCTCGAATCGGGCTGGCTGACGCGTACGGCCAGAACGTCGCAACTGGCTCCGTGCAGTACGCTGTTTGAAGTCGAGCCCAGCAACAGGGCAAAGCCTTTGCGGCCGTGGCTGCCGACAATGATCAAATCGGCATTTTCTTCACCGGCCAGGTGATGCAGCTCGGTGGCGGGCTGGCCCACCAGCACATGCTCCTGCTGGATCGGGTGCTGAATCTGTCTCGCAAGGCGCTGTAATTCTTGCTCAGCCTTAAGTTGCAGTTGTTCCTGCACCTCAGATAGATCCACCGGCATGTCTCCGCCATAGGCGAAAGTGAGGGGCTCTATGACATGGGCAACGCTTAGCGAAGCGCCGCAGGCTCTTGCCAGTGAGGCGGCTTTTTCAAGAACCTGAGGTGATTCTTCGGAAAGATCCAGCCCAGCGATTATGTGTTTGTAACAGGCCATTGGGTTGCACTTCCTAAACAAGGTAATAGAACAAAGGGGTCAAAAGGGCGCTAGTGAAACCTCGCCCAATTTTCCAATTCTTCTATGATACTAGCACGAACCCAGGCGGCGTAAAGGGTCCAGAATGGAAATACCAAGCATCGAAAAATCTTCCCATAAAGCGAAGTGGACAGAATGAGTATTTGGGTAATCGTGACGCTCCTGGGCGTGGTCGCTATGCTGGTAGGACCCAACATGATGCTGCAGCTCCAGGCGGGCGAACGCCGCCAGGGTAGATTGCGGGCGCTGGCGCGCGATTTGGGTTTGCGTGTCAGCATGGGAGCCTTGCCGAGACGCAGCACCGACATGGAAACACCGCGTCAAATGGCGATCTATTGCCTGCCGCGCAAAAACAGCCAAGCTCCCCATCCCTGGATGTTGGTGCGCACTGCTTATGCCCACGAGCAACACTTTTTGCAGCACTGGGATTGGGCCAACTCGGGCCGCCCGGCAGAAGCCGAGTTGCAGCGATTGGAGCGGTTGGTGCCTGAGTTGCCAGCCTCCGTCGCTGGCCTAAGTGCCGGTCAAGGCGGCTGGTGCTGTTACTGGAATGAGCGCGGCGACGATCAGACCCTGGCGTGTCTCAAGCAAATGTTGGTGGAGCTTGCCGGAGAAGAGGCCGCTATCCAGTCGGACAATTGAATTACTCGGGGTTGTATTCTATTTCAGGCATTAAATCCTGGCTCAAGGCTTTGCGCTCCCCCGCGATAATTTCATTCAGCTGTTGAATCATCGCCGCTCGGCGGGGATCCGATTCGCCATAACCCAGCAGCAGGTTTTGGGCCTTTTTATAAAAAGTGTGCGCCGCCAGGCGCCCCCCTCGAGCCAGAGCTTTGTGACCCTGGGCTATGAGTGAAATAACGCTGATCATCATTCGACTCCAGCCCAGATCCTGCAGATAAACGTCTAATTCCTGGGCATTCAACTGGCCCCGCAGATGGCGGCGGCGCAAGATTTCACAAGCGAGTTTCAGGCAGGCTTGGCTGTGCGCTATCTGGGCGTCGCTGTCCCGGAGGCGGTTGACTTTTCGGGTGGGCGGCTCGCGGTCCCAGTCACTCTCCCGCTCTTCAGCGCGGCTCAGGCGGGAGTCGACATAGGCACTGGTATTTGGGTTAAGCTTGCGCATATCTTCCAGCAGCCGCAAAATCTCGGCGTTGATCTGGCGCGCAATATCTCGGCTGGGCAGAACCGTTTCAGTCTGCTCAAGAATGTCTTCAAGCTCGTGCAGCTGCAGGCGCAGGCGTTTTTCCCGCAATATTGCTTGGCGTCGCCGCCTCTGCCATCGATCGGCCAATCCGACCAGCAGCAGGGCGATCACCATTAATAGAAACAAGAGCAAAATTGTGATCATGGGTCGGGTTAAATCCAAAATCGCTTCTTTTAAACGGCTTTCTGGAGGCCAGGAGTCAGAAAAATTCTTAAATACTTACAAAGTTCTTCAGTGGAGGCGCTCAAAGAACTCTACAAGTCCGGTCATATAATATCGAAAAAGCCCCAAAATCAATAACATAACCGGGATTCGCAAAGCTAATTAAAGGGTGGCGCGAGGACTGCGATAGGATACCGGAAATGCCGCTAAAAACTTCTCTTTCTGATGTCTCCGCGGAACATTGACTTGACCCTGACAGGCTCAGGTCTTATATATGCGCACCTTTGACGTTATTTTTGGCCCAGCCTCGGGCGTTAATTCACTTTATGGGAAATCTAAGAAGAGCGCTATGGCTAAATCCTTAGTTATTGTCGAGTCGCCTGCCAAAGCCAAGACAATTAACAAATATCTGGGTAATGACTTTATTGTTAAGTCCAGCATCGGTCATATTCGCGACCTGCCCACCAGTGGAGCCTCTAAGCCCGTGGATCCTAAAGAGCGTGCGCGCCAAGCGGCGCAAACTCGCAAACTGCCACCGGAGGAAAAGGCAAGATATAAAGCCGAGAAACAAAAGCAGCAGCTGATTAATCGCATGGGTATTGATCCGGAAAATGGCTGGGAAGCGCAGTACGAAATCCTTCCGGGCAAGGAAAAGGTGGTTGAAGAGCTAAAAAAACTTGCCCAGAAAGCCGACACCATTTATCTGGCGACGGATTTGGACCGCGAGGGGGAAGCCATAGCCTGGCACCTTCAACAAGCTATAGGTGGCGACACCGACCAATATCGGCGGGTAGTTTTCAACGAAATTACCAAATCTGCGATTCAAAATGCCTTCAAAACTCCCGGTCGAATAGACGAAGACCGAGTCAAAGCTCAACAGGCCCGACGCTTTCTCGACCGGGTAGTGGGTTACATGGTTTCTCCGCTGCTCTGGGAAAAAGTCGCCCGCGGCCTGTCGGCCGGCCGGGTGCAGTCGGTGGCGGTGCGCTTGGTAGTCGAGCGCGAGCGTGAGATCCGCGCCTTTGTCCCGGAAGAATACTGGACTCTGTTTGCCGAGCTGCGGGCTGAGAAGAACAACGACGTTCGCTTCGAAGTCAAAAAGCATCGCGGTGAAGCCTTCAAACCGGTCAATAAAGACCAGGCCATGACCGCTGTCGAAGCGCTCAAGGAGTCGAGCTACGAGGTGGTCGATCGGGAAGACAAGCCGACCCGCTCAAAACCTCCTGCGCCTTTTATTACTTCCACGCTGCAACAGGCGGCCAGCACCCGCCTGGGGTACGGGGTCAAAAAAACCATGATGATGGCCCAGCGGCTTTACGAAGCGGGCTATATCACCTACATGCGTACCGACTCCACTAACTTGAGCAAAGAGGCGGTGGAGAGCTGCCGGGACTATATTCTCGACCAGTTCGGCAAGCGTTATTTGCCCGAACAGCCGCAAAACTACTCCAGCAAGGAGGGCGCTCAGGAAGCGCACGAAGCCATACGACCCTCCAGCGTTAGCGTTCAGCCCAACCAGCTCAGTGGCATGGAAAGAGACGCTGAAAGGCTTTACACATTGATCTGGCAACAGTTTGTGGCCTGTCAGATGAGCCAGGCGGAATTTACTAGTACCTCGATAGCGGTCAAAGCCGGCGATTATGAGCTTCGTACCCGCGGCCGCGTGATCCGTTTTGACGGTTTTTTGAAAGTGCTGCCGCAGGTTTCCAAGAAAGACGAAGACGTAGTGCTGCCGGATATCAAAGTAGGGCAGGTGCTGCCATTGACCAAGCTGGATCCGTCTCAGCATTTCACCAAACCGCCGGCGCGCTTTACCGAAGCCAGCTTGGTGAAAGAGTTGGAGAAGCGTGGGATCGGCCGCCCCTCTACCTACGCGTCGATAATTTCGACGATTCAGGACCGCGGCTATGTGCAGCTGGAAAATCGGCGCTTCTACGCTGAAAAGATGGGCGACATAGTCACCGAGCGGCTGGTGGAAAGCTTTGATGATTTAATGGATTACAGTTTCACCGCCAATATGGAAGAGTCGCTGGATGATGTGGCGCAGGGCGAGAAGAACTGGCGTCAGCTGCTGGATGAGTTTTATGCCGACTTTTCCAAAAAGCTCGAACAAGCGCAAAGCAAAGAAAAGGGAATGCGCGCCAACGACCCGACTGACACCGACATTAAGTGCGACAAGTGCGGTCGGCACATGCAGATCAGAACCGGGACCACCGGAGTATTTTTGGGATGTTCGGGCTACAGCTTGCCCCCCAAAGAGCGTTGCAAAAACACCATGAATCTGGTCTCCGGCGACGAAGCCGTGGATGTTGACGCCGACGAGGAGGCCGAGTCGCGGCTGTTGCGCGCCAAGCGGCGTTGCAAGCTGTGCAACACTGCTATGGATAGCTATTTGCTGGACGAAAAACGCAAGCTGCACATCTGTGGCAATAACCCTGACTGCCCGGGCTACGAGGTGGAAGAGGGCAGTTTTAAACTCAAAGGCTACGAAGGTCCCACGCTGGAGTGCGACAAGTGTGGCAGTGAAATGCAGCTCAAAACGGGTCGGTTCGGTAAATATTTTGGCTGTACCAACAGCGAATGCAAGAACACCCGCAAACTATTAAAAAGTGGCGAAGCGGCACCTCCAAAGATGGATCCGGTACCTATGCCGGAGCTGCAATGCGAGAAAGTGGAGGACCATTACATCCTGCGCGATGGCGCTTCAGGGTTATTTTTGGCGGCCAGCCAGTTTCCAAAAAATCGAGAGACTCGGGCTCCCTTAGTAAAAGAATTGTTGCCTCACAAAGACGAAATCGACCCTAAATATAAGTTTTTGTTTTCCGCTCCCACCGAAGATCCCGAGGGCAATCCGACCGTAGTGCGCTTTAGCCGCAAAACCAAGGAGCAATATGTGCAGTCAGAGGTGGACGGCAAGGCTACCGGTTGGAAGGCGTTTTACGAAAAAGGCAAATGGGTTTCAAACAAGTAGGCGCCGCTCGCGGTTTATCGCGGCGGATCGGATTCGAAGAGAGTGACAATGGCGAATAAAAGCCTGGCAATGGTCAATCAAAAGCTCGCTTACGCGCGCGCTACTATGGCACTGCTCGAAGCTCAGGCCGAACCGGCCAACGCCAGTCAACGTTTGCAGCGGCAGGCGTTACTGGACGCCGGTGTCTTTCATCTAGCCTGCGCCTACAACCACTATTTGCGCGAATTGGGGGAGAATTACGCTTTGCCCAAAGTGGCTCATATTGATTCGGAGGAGGCTTTGCGCAAGGCATTCGCTGCACAAGGCAAGGCACCTGCTGAATTGCAGGAGCTGGAGCAGTTGAGCGGGTCCGGTGACAGCTGGTTGTCGAGACTTAAGGTCGCCTACCAAGGCTGCTGGCAGTTGGTTGACAATCAGCCCCCTGTGGCCGACGCGGGCAGAATTCAGGTGGTGGATCTCGAGGCATCCGCAACCAGCTCGGAGCCGGTTAGCCGCGCGCGCTTGGCCGAGTGGTACAGAGCTTTGACCGATTTGATTGCCCGTCAGCGGGAAACCAGTGCCGAGTACTGAGGTGCACATTTCCCGGCGCGAGACTTAGTGTTAGAATGATCGCCATACACACGGCCCAGTAGCTTGCTAGCAGGCCACCTATTGGCGGAGTCCCTATGGCGTCATCTCTTTACGAAATTGTTGAACTCGCCAACGGCGAGGTAGTCCTGCAGCGCGCGGACGAAGACGGCGAGCCTTTGGTGAGCATCAAATTCTCCGCCGATTCACTTTCGTTCATGCAAGAAGGCAAGTTCGACGTTGCCAAGGCCATGATCGAAGCCGGAATGGAAGCGGCCAGCGATTTGGCCGACGAAGGCGTTGAAGACTTTCTGGGCGAATTCAGCGAAAACGAAACCCCCATTTATCACTGATCTATCTCTGCCCCGCCTTTGACCAATCACTGTTTGACGGCAGTTCCCGCTCAGAGTTGCTATAGTTTTTAGATAAGCGCGCCAGATCCCTTGGCGAGCAGCAAAGCTTACTCGCAGTGCGTTAAGGCCTCGTCGTATTATTCTCACTATTTCTTAGCTTGATTGCTCAGCCGCCATGGTACGGCTGGGCGAAGAGCTTTCTCTAAAATCGGCTTAAAAACTGTACA
>CAZKCY010000019.1:13809-14149 GCA_964551155.1 uncultured Marinimicrobium sp.
AATAGCCGGTATTGGTTTCGGCCTTATTGATGGGCGGCGTGGCATCGAGATTGACCGCAGGATCGCTGTTATGACTCAGAGAATAACTCAACTTGAGGCTTAAACTGCCACTTATGGCGACCGACATGCCTAGCTCAGTTAATACCCGAAAATCGTCGGTATCGCTCAGGTTGGGCTGATAGTAGAGGGTACCGAGCAATCTTACCTGAGAGTTGAGCTGGTGGCGGTAAGAGGCATAACTGTTGGCCCGCCAAGCCCAGCTCACTTGATCAAAAGTACCCAAATCCAATTCTTCGCGTTCGCGAAACAATTCAACATTGCGGCTGTGGGTCGCCAAGAT
>CAZKCY010000020.1:0-4039 GCA_964551155.1 uncultured Marinimicrobium sp.
TATGCGCGAGATCCGGTTTTATGATCAGCACCCCGGCACCGCCAGCCTGCGCGAAAACAGCCAGACCTCCGAAGCCTGCAGCTGTCGGGCTTGCTCGAGCACACTCAGCATCAGCTGATTGCCCAGGCCTTGGCAACGGTGGTTTGAATCAACGTAAAGGTTACTAAGCCAGAGCCGGACGGCACCGGGGGCTAACGCGGATTTGTACCGCACCAGACTCACACAACCCAACACTTGGCCGGACTTGTCTTGGGCGATTAGCGTTTGAGGGATAGGTTCTGGCCCCAAATGTCGGGCCAAATAAGCTCGTCGGCGCTCAAGAGAAGACTCGAGCCCTTGGCGCAGACACTGCTCGTGGTGCCAAACGGCGAGCTGATTCAGAGCCGCGGGGTTGCGGCTCAAAGGCAGAATCAGGACGTCATCCATTGGCAAGCGACGCCCTTGGCGCGCCGGTGTTAGCGACCGCCGGCCAACAGCTGATCAACCCGCCCTACTTCCTCGCCATGGGCCTGCTTGTCGGCGTGGTAGCTGGAGCGCACCAGAGGTCCGCAGGCGGCGTGCTTGAAGCCCAGCTCATGAGCCAGCTTGGTGTACTCCTCGAACTCATCCGGGTGCACATAGCGCTCCACCGGCAAGTGATCTTTCGATGGCTGCAGGTACTGGCCGATGGTCAGCATGTCGATATCGTGGGCGCGCATATCGCGCATCACCTCGAGAATTTCTTCTTTGGTCTCGCCCAAGCCCACCATCAGACCGGACTTGGTGAGCACGTCCGGGCGGCGTTTTTTGTATTCCTTCAACAGCTTCAGTGACCACTTGTAATTCGCGCCGGGGCGCGACTGGCGGTACAGGCGCGGCACGGTTTCCAGATTGTGGTTGAACACATCCGGGGCTTCGCCCTCGAGGATGTCGAGCGCCACTTCCATCCGGCCGCGGAAATCCGGCACCAGAACTTCGACTTGCAGATTGGGGCTCTCGGCGCGGGCTTCGCGGATGCAGTCGGCAAAGTGTTGGGCGCCGCCATCGCGCAGATCGTCCCGATCCACTGAAGTAATCACCACATACTTCAACCGCATCTCGGCAATGGCCTCGGCCAAATGACGTGGCTCTTCAGGGTCCAGAGGATTGGGCTTGCCGTGGCCGACGTCGCAGAAGGGACAGCGGCGGGTGCAGATTTCGCCCATGATCATAAAGGTAGCGGTACCGCCACTAAAGCATTCCCCCAGGTTGGGGCAGTTGGCCTCTTCGCAGACCGAGGCCAGATTGTTCTTGCGCAGAATTTTTTTGATTCGATCGACTTCAGGCGAAGCGGCTACCCGCACTCGAATCCAGTCCGGTTTGCGCGCCACGCTATCCGTTGCGATAACTTTCACCGGGATCCGCTCAACCTTGTCGGCGTCGCGCAGCTTTTCGCCCTGGCGCAGGCGCCGGGTGCGTTTTACGGGTTCTAGCTCGGGGGTTTCAGACATCGTCTATCTCTTTACCGGATTCTTTACCGGACTCTTTACCGTGTGTTGGCAAGGCAAGGTGGCAATAAGGCCGCATTGTAACGGATTAGTAGTGCAATTTCTGTACGAAAGTGGTTGCCAGTCGGGACTTGACTTCATCCATGCTCGGCGTCTCTGAGACCAGATTGCTGATCTGGGTCATCGCCAGGCCGGCGTAGCCGCAGGGGTTGATGCGCCCGAACGGCTCCAGATCCATGGCCACATTCAATGCCAAACCGTGAAAGCTGCAGCCCCGGCGCACCCGCAATCCCAGAGAGGCAACCTTGGCAGCCTCGACATAGACCCCGGGCGCATCCGGCTTCGCATAGGCTTCCACACCATAGCTTTCGAGCAGCGTCACCAGAGTTTGTTCAAGCACCGTGACCATGTCGCGCACCCCCAGACCCAAGCGGCGCAAGTCCACCAGAGGGTAGGCCACCAATTGGCCCGGACCATGGTAGGTAACCTGACCGCCCCGGTCGGTTTGCACTACGGGAATATCGCCGGGCAATAACAAATGCTCGGGCCTGCCGGCCTGGCCCTGGGTGAACACCGGTGGATGCTCAACCAGCCATAGCTGATCCCGCTCGGCCGGCAAGCGGCGGTCGGTAAAGTCGCTCATGGCACGCCAGACTTCTCGATAGCCGCGCAGCCCCAAGTCCTGGACCTTAAGTCGTTCGTTTTCGAACAGCTCGGTTTCAAACATCGGGCTTCAAAGCACCATTTTAGTGAGCGGACTGGTGCGCAAGTCTTCGTGAATGGCTTCCAGCTGGGGCACGCCAGTGGCAGTAATCCATACCGTTACCGACTGAAAACGCCCTTTGCTGCTGTCGCGCACACTGATTCGGGTTTGATCGAAATCGGGCGCATGGCGCTCCATCACTTCGATAACCAGGCTGTGCAATTCATCGCCGGCGTCTCCCATAACTTTGATCGGATAATCCGGACAGGGGAATTCAATTTTGGGAGCCTTGGGATCGGACATAGAGGACCTGACTAACTGCTTTAAAAGTCTCTATTGTACCAGCTGACGGCTCTTCCATCAGCTGACATGAAGCTATCTTAGCCCGCTGAGGGCTATCTTACCCCGCTGACGGCTATCTTACCCGCTGAAGGCTCTCTATAGCGCCTATAGAAAGCCTTCAGCTGAATTCAGTTGCCGTTTCAACCAAAAATACCGAGAAAGAACAGCTTAATGTTGGCCCAGAGGCGAGCAAAGAAACCGGCCTCTTCCACTGGATTCGTGGCTACCAGAGGTGTATCTACCAGCATTTCACCGCGCAACTCGATGGTTAGATTACCCAGCTCCTGCCCTTCCACCACCGGCGCTTTGATGATCTCGTCGATATGCAAGTTAGCTTCCAGAGCCTCCTGACTGCCGCGCGGGATGGTCAAAATTATATCGTGGGCAACGCCCAAACCAACGCTGTTGCTTTGCCCTGCCCATACCCGGCTGGTGCTGATTTCGTCGCCGGCGGAGTAGAGCTTCTGAGTCTGGAAGTAGCGGAACCCGTAAGACAACAGCTTCTGGGTTTCAGTGGCGCGGGCCTCTTCGCTGTCGGTTCCCATAACCACGGCGATCAAACGCATGTCGTTGCGCTCGGCCGAAGCCACTAGACAATAGCCCGCCTCTTCGGTGTGGCCGGTTTTGAGGCCGTCGACACTTTCGTCCCGAAACAGCAACCGATTGCGGTTGGGCTGATTGATGCCGTTGTAAGAAAAGTACTTTTCGCGATACAGCTTGTAGTGCTCAGGGTAATCATTGATCACCGCTTCGGCCAAAATGGCCAAATCGCGCGCGGTGGTCAAATGGCCTTCGGCAGGCCAGCCGGTGGAGTTTTCAAAGTGGGTATTGGTCATGCCCAGCAAAGCGGCTTTCTGATTCATGATATCGACGAAGGCATTTTCACTGCCGGCAATGTGTTCGGCCAAAGCGATACTGGCATCGTTGCCGGATTGAATAATCACGCCGCGCAACAAGTCCTTGACCGAAACCTGCGAGCCTTCGCGCACAAACATTTTCGAGCCACCCTTGCGCCAGGCCTTTACGCTGATATCGACCATGGCGTCTTCACTCAGACGACCCGCATCTATCTCAGCCGAGACGATATAGCTGGTCATCATCTTGGTCAGACTGGCGGGCGCTAATTGTTGATCGGCATTGTGCTCGACCAAAACTTTTCCCGACTCGGCATCCTTCAGCAGATAGGCAGTCGCCGAAAGACTCGGCGGAGCCGGAATCAGAACTTCCTGGGCCTGAACGAACACCGTGGCAACCAGCAGTAAACTCGCAGTCAATAACTTTTTCAGCATCTTCAAACGTCACTCTTTAAAGTCAAAAATTAGTACTAGTCTATCACTAGTCGCGTACTAGATGCGCCTGACCAATAGCCCCTTTGCGCAACTGCTCCTGCAGTTGCTGCAGCTGTTGGTTGTTCGACAAGGGGCCTACGCGCACTCGGTAGAGAGTGGTGCTCGCCACCAGGGGATTGATAGTCACCGCCAGATCCGTCAACTCTGTTACCCGTTCAGCCTGAGCTCGGGCGGCGGCT
>CAZKCY010000020.1:4049-13981 GCA_964551155.1 uncultured Marinimicrobium sp.
GCCCCAGAACATCGAGTCCTACTACCAGCAGATCGGCCGTGCCGGACGCGACGGCCTCCAATCCGACTGCCTGCTCCTGTTCAGCTATGCCGACGTCCAGACCATCCAATTCTTCATCAGCCAGCTGGACGAGACCCGACGAAAAGGCGCCCACCTGCAAAAACACGGCTCCCGACTCATCGCTGATTGAGTTCGATGAGTCCCCTTCCGCTTTCAAGGGTGCGGGTGGCTGATCACCAATGGCAATAATTTCCACTTCCACCGGCGCCACGCCCTGGTCAGCAAATCCGAGGCGCTGCGCCGCCGCATAACTCAAGTCAATAATACGTCCGCCATGAAACGGGCCGCGATCATTGACCCGCACCACCAGACTGCGACCATTGTTCAAATTGGTAACACGCACATAAGAAGGAATCGGCAGCGTCTTGTGCGCCGCGGTCATGGCGTACATATCGTAGGTTTCGCCGTTGGCGGTTTTACGACCGTGAAACTTGGTGCCGTACCAAGAGGCTTCGCCGCGCTCTTTGTATTGGCTTTCATCTTCCATCAGATGATAGGTTTTGCCCAGCACTGTGTAGGGATTTTTGTTGCCCGCCCGAGTGCGCACCTCAGCGCGCGGAACCGGCTCGGGAACCTGGGACAGATCCACCGGCCGCTCTGGGCCACCGTCGCGCTCCAGGGGCGGCTTAGGGGCGACACATCCGACCACCAACAGCGCGATCAGCGAGGAGATAGCAGGCAGAAATCGATTCATTCTTGGTTCTCCGCGGCAGCGCGAATTTCGCCACTCAATTGGTAGACCGCCAACGCATACATATGGCTGCGATTGTAACGGGTTATGACGTAAAAATTGTGCAATCCCAACCAGAACTCTTCCCCAAACTCGCCGTCCAGCCGATAGGCCTGAGCGGGCCAATCTTCCGGCAGAGTCACGATTGCCTCGAGCCCCCGGTCGCGCCAGTGGCTCAATGTGGTTGTGGGTATATCGATCAGATTCAAAAGCTCAGGCGCGAGCTCGGCGCCGGCCCGAGCCCGCAGCGCCACCGGCTCATCGGAGCGCCAACCATGGGCCCTGAAATAGTTGGCGACACTGCCGATGGCGTCTTCGACGTTGGTCCAGATGTTGACCCGACCATCTCCATCGAAGTCGACGGCATAGTTGCGATAGCTCGAGGGCATAAACTGACCGTAACCCATGGCGCCGGCATAGGAGCCTTTGATGCTCAGAGGATCTTGTTGTTGTTCGCGGGTCAGCTGCAGATAATGGCCCAGCTCACTGCGAAAAAATGGGGCCCGGGGCGGGTAATCGAATGCTAGAGTTGAAAGGGCGTCAAGCACTCTGTGAGAACCCATATTGCGGCCGTAGTTGGTTTCGACTCCGATAATCGCTACGATAATTTCAGCCGGCACGCCAAAGGTTCGTTCCGCGCGCTCAAGGGTATCGCGATGCTAGTGCCAGAATTCAACACCCCGCGAAATTCTCAGCGGAACCACGAAAATGGGGCGGTATTCGCGCCAGGTTTTGGTTTTTTCCGCAGGCCGGGCTATAGCCTCCAGAATTGACTCCTGGCGCTCGGCCTGGGCAAATAACGCCAAGAGCGACTCGCGACTGAAACCTTTCTCCTCTACCATGGCATCGATTAAGATTTGCGCTTCTGGGTGAGCACGGTAATCCGCTTGCGCGCTCAAAGCCACCCAAAAAAGCAGAGCTCCCGAAACCAGCCTTAGGCCCACCTGCGCCCACACCGCTATTGTCATCAATACTTTCCAGTCTGTTTAAAAGAGAAGAACGCCCAAAGAGCGAGGCCGTAAAATCAACGGGTCACCCGCCGCCGCTCGGTAGCCACCGCCATTAAAATGCCGAAACCGGCCATCAAGGTGACAATGGCGGTACCGCCTTGGCTCACCAAAGGGAGCGGCACTCCGACGACCGGAAGCAACCCGGCGACCATGCCCGCGTTGACGAACACATAGACAAAAAATGTCAGAGTGATACTGGCGGCCAGCAAACGACCAAAGCTGTCCTGAGCCCGCAACGCAATGACCATCCCGCGAGCGATGACCAGAGCATAGAGGCCGAGCAGCAAAAGAACGCCGAGCAACCCCAATTCCTCAGCCAAAACCGCAATAATAAAATCGGTATGGCCCTCGGGCAAAAAATCCAGCTGCGACTGAGTGCCCTGAAGCCAGCCTTTACCGGAAGTGCCGCCTGAACCTATAGCGGTTTTCGACTGAATGATATTCCAGCCCGCGCCGAGCCGATCTTGCTCGGGATTCAAAAGCGTCAATACCCGCCTTTTCTGGTAATCGTGCAGAACAAACTGCCACATGGGCCAGAGGCCCGCTAACAAAGCGCCGAAAGCCACGAACACATATTTCCAGGGCAAACCGGCAAAAAACAGCACCATCAAGCCGGCCGCGGCCACCAGCAGCGAAGTGCCAAGATCCGGCTGACGCATAATCAATACCGTTGGCACCAACACCAGTATCAAGGCGACGCAGACGTGTTTTAAGCTGGGAGGGAGCAAACGTTGCCCCAGATAAGCGGCAATCGTCATTGGCACAGCCAACTTCATAAACTCCGAGGGCTGAAACCGGATCGGGCCGAGACTCAGCCAGCGCTGCGCGCCTTTGGCGCCTACCCCTATGACCAGCACCAGCACCAGCAGTAACACACCGCCGCAGTAGGCCCAGGGCGCCAACCGGCGCATCACATGCACCGGCACCTGGGCGACTGTGAACATGGCGCCATAGGCTATGACGAAATATATTGCCTGGCGCTGAACTCCGGCCAAGCTCTGGCCGTTGGCGCTGTAGAGCACCACCAAGCCGAAAGCGGACACCAGTAGCAACAATAGTAACAGCGCAAAGTCGAGATGGAGGCGCTGCTGAATTCGGTCCCGCTTGCGCAAGCTGTGCCCGCCGCTGGGCAGGCGGCGCAGAAAATCCTGACTACTCATACCGGCCGCTCCGATACCCGCTCACTGAGACACCTCCGCTACCGAGCCGGGCCCGAGCAGATGCGCATCCATGATCGCTCGAGCCACAGGCGCGGCTACTCCCGAACCCGACTCGGCGTTTTCGACAATTACCGCCACCGCTATCCGAGGATCTTCCAGTGGGGCAAAGGCAATGAACAAAGCGTGGTCGCGCTGGCGCTCCAGAAGCGCTTCAGAATCGTACTCCTCGCCCTGGGCGATGGCGACAACCTGGGCGGTACCCGATTTACCGGCCATTCGATAAGGTGCGCCCTGTCCCACCCGCCGGGCTGTACCGCGTTCTCCGTGCATGACATTGGCCATGGCCTCGTGAATAAAGTCCCAGTGCCGGTCGTCCAGCTCGATCTGGCCATCGACTATGGGTGCCTGAGGCTCGTCACCCAATATCTTGACCATCTGCGGACGCAAACGTTGGCCCCGGTTGGCAAGTGTGGCGCTGACCACTGCCAGTTGCATGGGGGTAGCCAGAACATCACCCTGGCCAATAACCACGTTGAGATTGTCCCCGGGGTACCAGGCCACGCCGCGAGCGCCGCGCTTCCAAGCCCGCGACGGCCAAAGCCCCTTGCGTTCGGAAGGCAGGTCCACCCCTGTGGGCTGGCCCAGGCCGAAATGGCGCCCGAAATCGTGCATCAGATCTATGCCCATGCGGTGACCTAAATCGTAAAAATAGGTATCGCAGGATTCCACGATTGCCTGCATAAGATCGACGCGCGGAGCATGGCCCTGACGCTTCCAGTCGCGATACTGGTGGCTGCTGTTGGGCAGGCGATAAAAGCCCGGATCGCGCACTGTATGACTGGGCGTGATGATCTCATGGTGTAAACCGCCGGCCCCCATCACTGGCTTCAGCGTTGAGCCGGGTGGATACTGGCCCTGCAAAAAGCGGTTGAACAGCGGCAGATCGAGGGATTGGTTCAGGTTCCGATAATCGCGAAAGCTGATGCCGGTAACGAACAAATTTGGGTCAAAACTGGGCATACTCACCGCCGCCAGCACCGCGCCGGTTTTGACATCCAAAGCCACGGCCGCGCCGCGCCGATCGGCCAATGCTTGGGTCGCAACGCGCTGTAAGTCAGCGTCAAGATTCAAAACCAGATCCTTGCCCGGCTTGGGGTCGACCCGGCTAAGCACCCGCAAGACCCGGCCGCGGGCATTGGTCTCCACATTCTGGTTGCCCACTTCCCCCAACAACTCGTCTTCGTACTCAAGCTCCAGGCCGTTTTTACCAATGGAGTGAGTGCCGCTGTAGCGGCGCGTGTCTTCCTCATCGAAGTGCGCCAAGTTGGCCTGGCTGATGCGCCCGGTGTAGCCCAGAGTATGGGCGAAAAGCTCGGCGTAAGGATAGTGGCGCACCAGCTGGGCCTCGACCTCGACCCCTTCGAGACGAAATTCGTTGACCGCCAGGCGAGCGATTTCCTCCTCGCTCAACTGATAGCGCAAAGGCACACCGGCAAAGGGCTTGCGGGGCTGTTGCAGCTGGTCGTAAAACTTTTCCAGATCGGTAGGGTTGATCTCGACCAGCGGTCGAAGGAGTTCGAGGGTTTGATCGAGGTTGCCAATGCGCTCGGGAATTATCGACAGAATATAACTGGCGCGATTGCCGGCCAGCAGCTCACCGTGGCGGTCATAAATCAAGCCACGCGTGGGCGGTACCGGCTGAACGTGCACCCGATTGCGCTCCGATTGGGTGACGTAGTTTTGGTGGTGGGTCACCTGCAGGCTGTAGTAGCGAGCCAGAAGCACGCCGAACAAGCCCACGACCAGAATTCCCGCGATCATCAGGCGACGAAAAAAAACTCGCCCTTCGCGGTGATGGTCTTTAAAGCGATGGGTTTCTGACATTGTGCCTCGGATAAATCTTGATCTGGAAAACTGCAGTTAAGAGCTGAGCAACAGCAAACGTCGTGAATCTAAACCAGTTGTCGTGACGCGCTTAAATGCCAAATATCTATTTATGGTAAGGATGATTGTGCAGCAGCGAATAGGCGCGATACAGCTGCTCAATGACCACTATGCGTACCAGCGGGTGCGGCAGGGTGAGCGGCGACAGCGACCACTGCAAATCCGCCCGGTCCCGACAACGCTGCGCCAAACCGTCGGGCCCGCCAATCAACAGGCTGTAATTGGCGCCGCTCATGCGCCAGTCGCCCAGCTGTTGGGCCAATTCCTCTGTGCTCCAAGGCCGGCCTTTGACTTCCAGAGCCACCACTTGGTCGCCCTTGCCAATGGCGGCGAGCATAGCATCGGCCTCTTTTTCCATCACCGTACTTGCCGAGGTGCTTTTGCCTCGGGCAGCCAGGGGCAAGGCTACCAACTCCACGGCCCAGTCTCGAGGCAGGCGTTTGGCGTATTCGTCGTAACCCGCTTCTACCCAGGAGGGCATTTTGGTGCCCAAGGCAATAATGCGAATGCGCATTGGACCCCTCTCCCGCCCTTAGGTTTCCTGACGATTACTGGGCTTTATCGACCAGAGTTTTTCCAGGTCGTAAAAGTCTCGGGTCTCCTGCTGCATCACATGCACCACCGTGTCACCAAAATCAACCAAGACCCAGTCACCGGTTTCCATACCCTCCACACCCAAGGCTCTGTGGCCTTGCTCTTTGGCGTCTTCGACGACGTTATTGGCCAGAGATTTCACATGCCGGTTGGAGGTACCGCTGGCGATCACCAGCGTATCGGTCACGGTGGAGAGTTCGCGCACATCCAGTTGCACTATGTTCTTGCCCTTCAGATCTTCCAGGGCATTGATGATAATCGGGTTTATTTCTTGGTCTGCGGACATTCGCTACCTACTATTGGTGAAAAAACTTAAAAGTGAACAACAACCGTTAATAAAAATTGCACAGAGCCTAAAGGTACAAACCCTGTTGTTGGATAAACTGCCAGACAGAGTCGGGCAATAAAAATTGGGGCGATTGGTGTCGGCCAATCTGAGTGCGTATTTCAGTCGCCGAAATCGGCAACAATCTGAGCTCTTGAACCACTATCGCGCCCGCGGTTTGCTCGAGCAAAGCTTGGGCTTCGGCTTTTCGGCGATGGAGAAGTTCCGCCACTGGTCCTTCGTCAGGTAACTCGTAGCCCGGCCGAGCCACCACCAGCAAATGGCCCCAGTCGAGCAGTTCGCGCCAGCCATGCCAGGAATCCAGACCGGCGAAGGAATCGCTGCCCATAATCCAGGTCAAACTCACGTTCGACCCCAGCTCGGCCCTCAAGCTCTGCAGAGTTTCCAGGCTGTAGGAAGGGCCATCGCGCTCGAGTTCGCGCTCGTCAAGACTCAGCTCCGGGCAGTTTTGCAGCGCCAGGCGTAGCATCTCGACCCGCTGCTCGCTGCTCACTTCCGGTTCGCCGCGGTGGGCTGGTCTATGGCAAGGCACCAGGCGCAGTTCATCCATACTCAGAGCCTGGCGCACTTCAAGCGCCAGTCTCAGATGGCCAAAATGCACTGGATTGAAGGTGCCTCCGAAAAGCCCAATGTGATAAGTCATCAGCTCTGCTTTCCCGCCGATTACGAGGGCTTAGACTCGAATATGGCCATCGCCCAACACTATCCATTTCTGCGAGGTCAAGCCTTCCAGCCCTACTGGGCCTCGAGCGTGCAACTTGTCGGTGGAAATGCCGATTTCGGCCCCAAGGCCGTACTCGAAACCGTCGGCGAACCGGGTCGAGGCGTTGACCATGACCGAACTGGAATCCACCTCAGCGAGAAAACGCCGCGCCAAAGTATAATCTTCGGTCACTATCGACTCGGTGTGCTGAGAGCTGTATTGGGCTATGTGATCCATGGCCTGGTCGATATCATCCACCACCCGAATTGACAGAATCGGCGCCAGATACTCGGTGGCCCAATCTTCCTCGGTGGCGGCATTGGCTTCGATCAGTTCGCGGGTGCGTTCGCAACCGCGCAGCTCCACCTCTTTGGCGGCGTAAGCCTCGGCGAGCCGGGGCAGTATCTCGGCAGCCGCGGCTTTGTGCACCAGCAGGGTTTCCATGGCGTTACACACGCCATAGCGATGGGTTTTGGCATTTATCGCAATCGCCAGCGCTTTGTCGAGATCAGCCTTGGCATCGATATACACATGACAGATGCCGTCCAGATGCTTGATCACCGGCACCCGGGCGTCTCGACTGATACGCTCGATCAGGCTTTTGCCGCCGCGCGGCACTATCACATCGACGTATTCGGGCATAGTAATCAGCTCGCCTACCGCGGCCCGGTCGGTGGTTTCGATCACCTGTACCAGAGTTTCGGGCAGGCCCGCTTGGCGCAGCCCCTGACGGATGCACCCCGCTATGGCGGTGTTGGAATGAATCGACTCGCTACCACCGCGCAGAATCGCGGCGTTGCCGGATTTCAGGCACAGGCTGGCGGCGTCCACGGTCACATTGGGCCGAGATTCGTAAATGATTCCCACAACTCCCAAAGGCACGCGCATTTTACCCACTTGAATACCGCTCGGGCGGTAATTCAGATCGGTAATCGCACCACAGGGATCGGCCAGCGCCGCAACCTGGCGCAAGCCTTCGATCATGCCATCAATGGTGGCTGGCTTGAGCGCCAGACGATCGAGCATGGCGGCATCCAGCCCCCGGCTTCGGCCGGCATCCAGGTCTTTTTGGTTCTCGGCTGCAAGCAAGGCGCGGGAATTTTCCAGTGCCTCGGCAATCGCCAGCAGCGCCCGGTTTTTACTGCCGGCGCTCGCCGAGGCCGCCAGACGGGCAGCAGCGCGCGCTTGGCGCCCAACGCGCAACATGTATTCTTTGACAGTGTGTGTTTCAGACATAGACAACAAAACCTGTACGGCCGGTATTCATAGCAATCCGCGCTGTGCTCAGAGCGGCTAAAAAGTGAGCCGATTATACCCTGTTTAGACCGGCGGTTTGGGACTTAGAGACCGGTTGCGTAAAAAATTATCGACTTTCAGCGGGCGTTCAGCTTGGCGGGCCTATTCTGGCTGCAGACGGGTGCTTTTTACCCTCCACAAAGGAGCTTTTAGCCATGACCAAACTGAACCTGAAATCGACGTTGAGCGGCCTGACCCTGGCGATACTTCTGGCGCAGAGCGCTGTCGCTGACGACGACCGCAGATCCTATAGAGATTCGCATCATTCCCGCGGTGGCGCCCATCAGGACTACGCCCGAGTGACCCAGGTAGAACCTCTCTATGAACTCAGCAGTCGGCGCATCCCAGAAACCAGCTGCCATATTGAAACTTATCGCGAAACCGCGCCGGCCAAATCTCATACCGGCACCATTGTGGGCGGTATTATCGGCGCGGCTATCGGTAACGAGCTGGGCCATAAAAAGCGCAACAAGCAGGTCGGCGCCGTTGCCGGAGGTCTGCTGGGAGCCTCCATTGGGCGCGATATCAGCCGGCGCAACCAAGACCAGGAGCCTGGCTACCGAGACCGAGAAGTGTGCGAGACTCACTACCGCACCGAAAGCGTCCGCCAGCTGACCGGTTATCAGGTAAGCTACAAATACCGCGGTCGCCACTACCAGACCCGCACCGACCATCATCCGGGCGAGCGGATTCCGGTGCAAGTCATGGTGCGCCCGGCCTTTTAAGGCCCGGCGTCGGACTGTAAACCTCTGGCGCGGCGCGGTAAGCTACTCTCTTTGTCGATTTATTGAGATCTAAGTCTATGCGCTCTATTCGCTGGCCCCGCGCCTTGTCGCTGAGCTGTTGCCTTACTTTGCTCCTGGCCCTGCCTCTGCTCAGCCCCTCGGCTGATGCCAGAGCCCAGGCCAGTTTTCAGCTTGCGCAAAATAATCAGGACGCCGAGGCCCGAGCTCAGATCAAACCCAACCGAGCCGCCGCCATCGCAAAAAAGCATTACGGCGGCAAGGTCATGAGTATCGATGCTCGCGAGCGCGATGGGCGCGTAATTTACCGAGTCAAGCTACTTCAGGACGACGGCCGACTGCGCCAGGTCAGAGTCGATGGCCGAACCGGCAGGATTCTGGACTGAGCGGCCGCTTGCCGGCCAAATAAATAATCACGAGGCGATCCCATGCGTATTCTGGTAGTGGAAGACGAGCCCGCCCTGAGGGAGCAGATCCACGCCTTGTTAGCCAGCGATCACTACGCCTGCGATATGGCCCCCGATGGCCGGGAGGGCCTATTTCAAGGCCGGGAGATCAATTACGACTTGGCGATTATCGACCTGGGCTTGCCGCTCCTGGACGGCGTCAGCTTGATCCGTCAGCTGCGCCAAGCCGGTCAGCGTTACCCAATTCTGATTCTCACCGCCCGAGGCGCCTGGCAGGACAAGGTCGAAGGTCTGGAGGCAGGCGCCGACGATTACCTCACCAAGCCCTTTCACCCCGAAGAACTGCGCGCACGCATCAATGCCCTCTTGCGCCGCGCCAGCGGCCACGCCGCGCCGGTAGTGAATTACGGCCCCCTGGCGATAGACACCAGCGCTCGAAGAGTCACCTTGCGGGGCGCCGAAGTGGAGCTGACCAGTTACGAATACAATACTCTCGCCTACTTGGCACTCAACGCCGGCAAAACCATTTCTAAAACCGAACTAACCGAACACCTCTACGCCCAGGATTTCGACCGAGACAGCAATGTCATAGAGGTCTTTATAGGCCGACTGCGCAAAAAACTCGACCCTTCGGGCGAGCTCAATTTGATCAGTACCCTGCGCGGCATGGGTTATCGCTTCAATGCTCCCGCGGAAGGCCAAACTGACTGATGGCGGCGTCGCTCTCCGGCAGACTACTTCTGGCCTCGGCGCTATTGCTACCGGCCTTCTTGGGGCTCACCGGCATGCTGCTCGACAGAGCCTTTCAGCGCAGCCTTGAGACTGGGGTAGAGGAGCGGCTTCAGGGACACATCTATTTGCTGATCAGCGTCGCTGAGCTGGAAGAAACCGATGCCGGGACTCAGCTGCGCATGCCGGAACTTCTGATGGAGCCGAATT
>CAZKCY010000021.1:0-13839 GCA_964551155.1 uncultured Marinimicrobium sp.
GTATATAAATAGTGGATTGTAAGAGCCGCCGGGATTCTCGGCCACCTGACGCGAGGCTGCCAAACCCAGCTGGTTCGCCTTACCTTCAACAAAACTGGAGAAATTGAACGAGGAATTGAGATTGTTGCGATGCTTCAAAGCACCTTCCACTTCCACCGATTGACTGGGCGCTGGCGGCGCAACTGCTTCCGGCTCCGGTGCGCTCGGTATCTCATTAGTAATATCTGAAAGTGACTTTATACCCGGAAAAGAAAACGACTCATTAGGGCGTGATTGCTCGGCGCCGCCGGCTTGCTCAGTTTCAGTATGAGTGTTTGAAAATGCGGGTCGACCGGCTACACCAGTATCGATGACCACTTCAAAGCGGTCGTCGGATTGAAAACCAGCCGCCAATTCACGAATACGATGCAGGAATTTTTCTCTAACCCAATCGCAGACAAAACGATTGGGCGCCAATAACCGCAGTTCACCTGGTCGGGACGAATCATCAATCTGTAGTGGTCGAATCCAGGTATTGAACTGCTGAGAGGGCAGCTCATCCTGGAGACTCGAGGCACACAATTTCCAAACCGACTGTGGCAAACCCTGTCTCCCTTTATTCTTCAAAAATCGGCTGCTAGTGTACTCCTACCAGAACCGGTTATCCACAGTAACAGACAGATTTATTTTTTATAGAAAATAATATTAAGTTTTTAAATTCAATAGCTTATAGCGAAAAAATTTTAATAATTACCCACAAGGGATAGCCTAAAACCTGGCTGTTTTTTAGCCACTCCTGTTGATAACCCTGTGGGCAACCTCTTACTAAGCTGCGCGCAACCGGGTATTTAGCAAAAACTCGACAATTTCTCACCTAAACTTCACGGCTAACTCAGAAATACGTTGATTTACCAAGGCAGTTTCTTTAAAATCCCGCCTCTTTTCACACTCGTGTGACTCCCAACAGATATTTCTAACGGCAGGTTAGCTCCATGAAAAGAACATTCCAGCCCAGCGTATTGAAGCGTAAACGCGTACACGGTTTCCGCGCCCGCATGGCAACCAAAAATGGTCGTGCCGTTTTGGCTCGTCGCCGCGCAAAAGGTCGCAAGAAGCTGTCTGCTTAATGGCCCAGCCAGCAGACCTTATACGACCTTATATAAGTTGCTAGAGATAAGTGGTCTCGCAAGCCTTCGGCAAATCGCTTCGACTGCTTACCTCTAGCGAGTTTCAAGGTGTCTTCAAAGACGCCCCTGTTCGCGCATCGCATCAGAACTTCTTGATTCTCTCCCGCTTCAACCAACTCGACCATCCCCGTTTGGGCGTCGTAGTGGGTAAAAAGCACGTCCGCCTGGCCACTCGCCGCAATCGCTTAAAGCGCCATATTCGCGAAACTTTTCGTCTTCGACAGCAAACTTTGTCGGGCTTAGATGTTATTGTATTGGCCCGCAAGGGCATGGACGAATTGAGCGATCAGGATTTGCAGATTCAGCTTAACCACCAGTGGCAACGCTTGGTAGACCGGGCCCAAAAGGCCAACACCCAATCGACTGGAGGCTAAACGCTATGCGCTGGCTTTCTATTGCATTGATTCGCGTCTATCGCTACTTGCTCAGCCCCTGGATAGGCAACCAATGCCGCTTCTATCCCAGTTGTTCTCACTATGCGGAAGAAGCCATAGAGACCCATGGTTTCGTCAAAGGAGCTTATCTAACCCTGCGGCGACTATTAAAATGCCACCCTTGGCACAGCGGGGGTATCGATCTGGTACCCGAAAAATCTACGCATCCAACTAAAACTGACGGCAGCAAATAACATGGACTGGCAAAAATCCCTACTTATAGCGGCAATGTGCGCAATCGTGTTCACACTGTTTATTCGCTTCAACGATTTTCAGCAAACCCGAGCCCCAGCTCAAACCACCAGCGAGCAACTACCCAACGGCGGCGGCGATGAATTTCCTTCGGCAGCCGACAACCAAGCCAGCGACGTTCCCAGCGCCCCAGGTGAGGAAACTACCAGTTCTGTGGCTAGCGACCCTCACCAGAGCGCTCAGCCGATCAGCGTAGAAACCGATACTCTCAAGGTCGATATTGACCCCCGTGGCGGCGACATCGTCTTTCTAGCACTGCCTGAGCATTACGCCGAGCTGAACACGCCCGACCAGCCCTTTGTCATGCTGCGCCAGACCGCAAATCAGACTTATGTGTCCCAAAGTGGCCTGGTTGGCCGAGACGGCACCGACACTAAAGACGGCCGCCCGCTTTTTAACGCCTCCCAAACCAGTTATCAGCTGGAAAATGGCCAGAACCAATTGCTGGTTGATCTGACTCTGCAGCAAGGCGACGTGAACATTACCAAGCGTTTTATCTTTGATCGGGGTGAATATGTAATAAAAGTCGAATACCTGATCGACAACCAGGGCGACCAGCCTTGGCAGGGCAACCTCTATGGTCAAATCAAACGTGATAGCTCTAAGGCCGGTGCCGGCCCCGGTGGTGCTTTTGCACTCAACCCCTATTTGGGCGCCGCCATCACTACCGATGACGAAAAATACAAGAAACTGGATTTCGACGATCTGCGCGATACTAACTTCAAAACCACCAAAGAAGGTGGTTGGGTCGCTATGGTGCAACACTACTTCGTCAGCGCTTGGGTTCCCAATCAAGAAGTTAACAACAGTTACCATTTGCGCCAACTGGGCGAGAGAGATATGTTTCTGCTCGGCTTCACCAGTCCGACCACCACCGTTGCACCGGGGGAGCAAGGCAGCATAAGCGCACGCTTCTATTCCGGCCCGAAAGACACCGACCGCCTGGAAGAAATTTCACCTTATTTGGACTTGACCGTGGATTACGGCTGGCTCTGGTGGATTGCCAAGCCTTTGTTTTGGGTATTGGATTGGTTGCACGGCATATTAGGCAATTGGGGCTTTGCAATTATTGCATTAACAATAATAATCAAAGCAGCATTCTTCAAGCTATCGGCCACCAGCTATAGGTCTATGGCAAAAATGCGCAAGCTTAGCCCGATGATGGCGGAGCTAAAAGAACGCTATGGCGATGACCGCCAGAAAATGTCCCAGGAGCTGATGAAGCTCTACAAAAAGGAAAAAGTGAACCCGCTCGCAGGCTGTTTACCGATTCTGGTGCAGATGCCGGTATTCCTGGCGCTCTATTGGGTGCTGATGGAGAGTGTCGAATTGCGCCATGCGCCCTTCATTCTTTGGATTCAGGATTTGTCGGTAAAAGACCCCTACTATGTTCTGCCCTTGTTGATGGGTCTGACCATGTTCCTGCAGTTCAAATTAAATCCGACTCCGCCGGACCCGACTCAGGCCAAGATCATGCAGTTGATGCCGATCGTATTTACTTTCTTGTTCCTGTTCTTCCCGGCCGGCTTGGTGCTCTACTGGGTAACCAACAACACTCTGTCGATCGCCCAGCAGTATGTGATTACGCGCGCCATCGAAAAAGGCGACACCGGCGGCAAAGGTTTAAGCAAGAGTTAAATCATAGGGGCCCTTTGGGCCCCTTTTGCTATCAAGCTCTAGGAATTTAAATAGGACGCTAAGTTTGAATCCGCTGATCAATGACACCATTGCCGCCCTCGCCACTGCTACCGGACGCGGTGGCGTCGGCATAGTCCGGGTTTCGGGGCCCAAGGTACGGGAATTGACCGAGCATTTGGTGGGTAAATCCTTGACTCCGCGATATGCCCACTACGGTCCTTTTTATGATCAGACCGGTGAGATTCTCGATCAAGGCATAGCACTCTTCTTCCCGGGCCCCCATTCGTTTACCGGCGAAGATGTCCTGGAACTCCAGGGCCACGGTGGCCCTGTGATTCTCGATTTACTCTTGCAACACCTGACCCAGCGCGGCGCCCGCCTGGCCCGCCCGGGGGAGTTTTCCGAACGCGCCTTTCTCAACGACAAACTGGACTTGGCCCAAGCCGAAGCCATCGCCGATCTTATCGACGCCACCAGCGAACAGGCCGCCCGCAACGCCCTGCACTCTCTACAGGGCGCCTTTTCCGAGCGCATCCAGGAACTGGTCGAGGCTCTGATTCAGTTACGTATCTACGTCGAGGCCGCGATCGACTTCCCGGAAGAGGAAATAGACTTCCTCAGTGACGGCAAAGTGGCGGGTGAATTGAACGAGATCAAAGCCAAACTGGCGCAAGTGTTTCGCGAGGCCCGCCAAGGAGCACTGATTCGCGACGGTATGCAAGTGGTCATAGCCGGGCGCCCCAACGCCGGTAAGTCGAGCCTGCTAAACGCCCTCAGCGGTCGGGAAAGCGCCATCGTTACCAGCATTGAGGGCACCACCCGCGACCTGTTGCGCGAACATATCCACATAGATGGCATGCCCCTGCATATCATCGACACAGCAGGCCTTAGAGAGAGTCCGGACGAAGTGGAAAAAATCGGCATCGCCCGGGCTTGGGAAGAGATTCGGCGCGCCGATCGAGTCTTGTTGCTGGTGGATAGCCGAGAAACCTCGGAAACTGATCCGCGCAATATCTGGCCGGAATTCGTTGAACAACTCCCCAATCCCGAGAACATCACCTTGATCCGCACCAAGACCGACCTGAGCGGCGAAGCCAGCGGTGTACGGGAAAACCTGGACCCCAGTTGCATAGCGCTGTCCGCTGTAACCGGCGCTGGCCTCGAGGACCTAAAAGCTCATTTGAAACGCTTGATGGGGTTCAGTGACTTGAGCCAGGGCGGCTTTACCGCTCGCAGACGGCACCTGGAAGCGCTGGAGCGAGCACAACTGGCACTGGATGCTGGTGAGCTTCAGCTGCGTACTGCGGCCGCTGGCGAGCTACTGGCAGAGGATCTTCGCCAGGCCCAGGAAGCCCTGAGCGAAATAACCGGTCAGTTCAGTTCTGACGATCTCTTGGGGCGTATTTTTGGCAGCTTTTGTATTGGTAAATGAGGAACGGGGAACGGGGAACGGGGAACGGGGAAGGATATACGCAGAAAACAGAAATAGAGTAGTTGCTTTCAATTCGTTTTAGCGTTCTTCGTTCCCCGTTCACCGTTATCCTTCTAATTTAAAACCCCGATCCCGGCTGTTTCAGAAACTCCAACTCCTCCTGAGTAGATTTCCTCCCCAACACCTCATTGCGATGGGGATAGCGACCAAAGCGTTCGATGATTTCTCGATGCTTGTATTCAAACTTCAAGTTTTTCTCCAGTCCGTCTGCTTTAAATAGCTCAATCGCTTTATCGTGGATCTTAAGCGACTCGCTGTGCATAAAGGGCATATAGAGAAAGCTTTTTTCCTCTGTCGCCAGGTTTTGATCCGCCCCTTGAGCCACTGCTTCCTGGGCCAAAGCCAGAGCCAGCGGGTCTTGAGCATAGGCCCGAGCCTTGTCGCGAAAGATATTGCGAGAGAACTGGTCCAGCAAAATAATCTCCGCCAAACGGCCTCGGGCTGAGTCGCGCCATAGGTATAGCTCGCAGGCCGACGCTTGGCTATGCAGGTCCCCAAAGCGTTTTTCTATGGTTTTATCCAGCGCGCTACTCTTGGCAAACCAGTCTTTTGGCGTCAATTCTTCAAACCAAAAGCTCAAGACTTGTTCCTTTTGCTCAAAATTCACGGAAATTTTTCTCCTAAAAACTGCTCAATTCCGGCACCAGAAGCACCCCTGTTGACAAACTTATCCACAGCTGCAGAGGGTATGAGATAGCAACTTAGAAGATTTATCCACATTTACTCACAGGTTTATCCTTTAAAACGCTGTTTTTATTGAAAATTTATTTTTTTATGGGGATAAGTCCGACACTAATGCTAGCAAAACCCGGGGATCGAATTGTGAGTAAGTTACGATTTTCCATTTTCCTGTATAAGTGCCACTTCTGTCCCCAGCTTGTCAGCAGCTGGAAGACCCCTTAACAGTGCGCTTATAAGGACTTTGTTATTGAGCTAACTAACTGATAAATAACAATTAATATTAGTTATCAACAGAATTTAGCCTCAGTATAAGTAATAACTACATCATTAAACCCTATATACATATCTATATAGATAACTTATTAACTAAATATTTGTATAACTGAATAAATCAAAAAATCGAAACTGAACACGTTTTGTACAAATCGGTCCTAGGCCCTATAATGCTCGCCCTTTTCAGATCACTGCCAGCGGCACGAGGCGCAAATCCATGAATTATCCCGAGCGTTTTGACGTAATCGTCATTGGCGGCGGCCACGCTGGTACTGAAGCCAGCCTGGCGGCAGCGCGCATGGGCTGCCGAACGCTGCTGCTGACCCACAACATCGACACCCTGGGACAGATGTCCTGCAATCCGGCCATCGGTGGCATCGGCAAGAGCCATTTGGTGCAGGAAATCGACGCTCTGGGCGGCGCCATGGCCTTGGCCACCGATCGCGCCGGCATTCAGTTCCGGGTGCTCAATTCCCGCAAAGGCCCGGCGGTACGCGCAACCCGCGCCCAGGCCGATCGCGCTCTGTACAAAGCCGCAATCCGAGCTCAATTGGAAAATCAGCCCAATTTGTGGATTTTCCAACAGGCCGCTGACGATTTAATTGTGGAAAACCAGCGGGTATCCGGCGTGGTTACTCAGATGGGCTTGAAGTTCTCCGCGCAATCGGTGGTTCTCACTGCGGGAACCTTCCTCGGTGGACTGATCCACATCGGTCTGCAAAACCATTCCGGCGGGCGTGCTGGCGATCCGCCGGCGCTGAAGCTGGCCCAGCGCCTGCGCGAACTGCCATTGCGGGTCGATCGCTTGAAAACCGGCACCCCGCCGCGCATTGACGCCCGTTCCGTGGACTTTACCGATCTGCAGGAGCAGTGGGGCGACGAGCCCCGGCCGGTAATGTCCGCGCGCGGCAGCCGCGAACTGCATCCGCAGCAAGTTTGCTGCTGGATTACCCACACCAACGAAAATACCCACGAAATCATTCGCGGTGGCCTGGACCGCTCGCCCATGTATTCCGGGGTGATCGAAGGGGTGGGCCCGCGCTACTGCCCATCAATCGAAGACAAGATCCACCGCTTTGCCGACAAAAACTCGCATCAGGTGTTTATCGAGCCCGAGGGTTTGACCACCCATGAGCTCTACCCCAACGGCATTTCCACCAGCCTGCCCTTCGATGTGCAGATGAACCTGGTGCGCTCGATCAAAGGCTTTGAAAACGCCCATATCACCCGGCCCGGCTACGCCATCGAATACGACTATTTCAATCCTCAGGATCTGAAATACAGCCTGGAAACCAAAGTTATCGAAGGCTTGTTTTTTGCCGGTCAGATCAACGGCACCACCGGTTACGAAGAAGCCGGCGCCCAGGGTTTGCTGGCCGGTATCAACGCCGCGCGCCGGGCCCAGGACAAAGAGGCTTGGTGCCCGCGCCGGGACGAGGCCTATCTCGGTGTCATGGTGGACGATCTGATTACCATGGGTACCGCCGAACCCTACCGGATGTTTACCAGCCGGGCCGAATACCGCCTGCTGCTGCGCGAAGACAATGCCGACCTGCGTCTGACTGAACAGGGACGCGAGCTGGGTTTGATTGACGACACTCATTGGGACAATTTCTGCCGGCAGCGCGAAGCCATTGCTCAAGAGCAGCAACGCCTGAAAACCACCTGGATTCAAGCCGGTTCCCCGGAAGCTGCCCAGCTGGAGCCCAAAATCAACACCAAACTCAGTCGCGAATACAATCTGTTCGAGCTGCTCAAGCGGCCGGAATTGAACTACGAAGATCTGGCAAAACTGAAAGGCGGAGTCGAAATCGACCCGCGCGTCGCTTTGCAGATTGAAATCGATGCCAAGTATTCCGGTTATATCGACCGCCAGCAGGACGAAATCGATCGTCTGAGGGCCTACGAGGAGACTCGGATTCCCGAGCAGTTCGACTTTTCCGTGGTCGAGGGGCTGTCCAACGAAGTCAAACAGAAACTGACCGAAGCCCGGCCCGAGACCTTGGCCCGTGCTTCGCGGGTACCGGGCGTTACCCCGGCAGCGGTTTCGCTGTTGCTGATCTACCTGAAAAAGCGCGGCTTATTGCAACGCCAGACCAGCCGAGCTTCATGATCTGAAGATGGCGGCTAATCAACAGCATCTGGCCTCAGCGCTCACCGAGGGCGCGCAGCAACTGGGCATAACTCTCAGCGACCGGCAACGGCACCAATTGCTGGCCTATCTCGCGGCTTTTGATAAGTGGAATAAAGCTTACAACTTGTCGGCCGTGCGCGACCCAGAGCAAATGGTAAGCCGGCATTTGCTCGACAGCCTGAGTGTGCTGCCCTTTGTGGCTAAGCTGGCGCCGGAGCGCTTGATTGATGTAGGCACCGGAGGCGGTCTGCCGGGAATACCCCTGGCGATTATGATGCCGGATTGCCAAATTACTCTGCTCGACAGCAACGGCAAGAAAACCCGGTTTCTGGTGCATCTGCAGACCCTTTTGGGTTTAGAAAACATCACTGTACAAAACTGTCGCGCCGAGGCCTACCGGCCAGAGGTCGGTTATCCCGCGGTGATCAGCCGGGCTTTTGCCAGCCTCGCGGATATGACTCGCTACTGCGAACATCTTTTGGCCGCCGAGGGCGTCTACCTGGCCATGAAAGGTGTCTATCCAGGCGACGAAATAAACCAAGTAGCGGCCAGTCACAAGCTAGTGAGCAGTCACCAACTGAATGTCCCGGGCAACGAAGGCGAACGCCATTTGCTGGTCTTAAAACCACGAGAGAGGGGCTAAATTGCGCCCCGCCCTTGTCGCGCTGCGGCAAGTGCCACACAATAGCCGGTTCCGATGAATACCGGCCATTGCAGAAGGATAATAACTTGACCCGAATATACGCGGTTGCCAACCAGAAAGGCGGGGTTGGCAAAACTACGACTTGTGTCAATCTGGCAGCCTCGCTGGTGGCCACCAAAAAGCGCGTGCTTCTGGTGGATCTGGACCCCCAGGGCAACGCCACCATGGGCAGCGGCATCGACAAAAGCGAGCTGGAAGAAACCGTCTACGATGTTCTTACTCAGCGGGCCCAGATCAAAGATTGCCTGGTGATCTCCGAGAGCGGCAAGTACCACTTATTGCCCGCCAATGGCGATCTGACCGCCGCCGAAGTCGAAATGTTGAATCTCGAGGGCAAGGAAAAACTGCTCCACAAAGTGCTGTCCCAGATCAGTGCCGACTACGATTTCATCATTATCGACTGCCCGCCGTCTCTGAACATGCTGACCGTAAATGCCCTGGCGGCTTGCAATGGGGTAATTATCCCCATGCAGTGCGAATATTACGCTCTGGAGGGGTTGTCCGCGCTGATGAATACTTTGGAAGGTATCAAGCGAATCAATCCGGAACTGAAAATCGAAGGCCTGTTGCGTACCATGTATGACCCGCGCAACAGTTTGACCAACGACGTTTCAGCCCAGCTGGTGCAGCATTTCGGCGACCAGGTCTATCGCACCTGCGTGCCGCGCAATGTCCGCCTGGCGGAGGCGCCAAGTTTCGGCGAGCCGGTGCTCAGCTACGATCGTCAGTCCAAAGGTGCCATCGCCTATCTGGCACTGGCGGGCGAAATTATTCGCCGCAACGAATTGCAGCAGAAAAAGGCGGCCCAGGCCTAACCGGCCTCCGAGTAACCAAAGACGGCTTCTGAACAATCAAATTTAGTTAACAGGTCACAGCAATGGCGGGAAAACGCAAAGGTTTGGGTAAAGGCTTGGATGCTCTGTTGGGAGCCGGGGTGGGAGTTAGCACTTCTGAGCCTTTAGATAATCCTCAGGATGTGGAAATCGCGCTCGCCGACGGCCGCCTGGCCCATATACCGGTGGAGCTGATCCAGCGCGGCCGCTATCAACCCCGGCGCGACATGCACCCCGAAGCTCTGGAAGAGCTGGCCGATTCGATTCGAGCTCAGGGCGTGATGCAGCCCATAGTGGTGCGCCTAATAGGCCCGGAAAAATACGAAATTATCGCCGGCGAACGGCGCTGGCGGGCCACCCAGTTGGCGGGCCTGGACAAGATTCCGGCGGTAATTCGCGATGTGCCCGACGAAGCGGCCATCGCCATGTCGCTGATCGAGAATATTCAGCGCGAAGATTTAAACCCCATCGAAGAGGCCATGGCGCTCAAGCGGCTGCAGGACGAGTTCGAGCTCACTCATATGGAAGTGGCACAAGCCGTGGGCAAATCGCGCACCACCGTGACCAACCTGCTGCGTTTGATCGCGCTCAGCGAAGAGGTGAAAACCCTACTCGAGCACGGCGACCTGGAAATGGGGCACGCCCGAGCGCTTTTGACCTTGGAGCCGGAAGATCAACGGGAGATCGGGCGCCAGATTGTCGCGAAAAGCCTTTCCGTTCGCCAGACCGAAACCCTGGTGCGGCAATTTCAGGAACGCAAAAACAAGCCGCCGGTGGAAACCGAAGCTCCGTCTGCGGACGTGCGCCATTTGGAAGAGGACTTGTCGCAAAGATTGGGTGCCGGAGTCAACATTCAGCACACCGCCAAAGGTAAAGGCAAATTGGTCATCAGCTACAACAATCTGGATGAGCTGGACGGCATTCTGGCGCATATCAAATAGATTGCCTTGGATATTAGGCAATTTGCCGGCTTTAGTTGAAGAGCAAGAGCAATCCCCCTATAATGCGGCGGCCTTTAATCAAGGGCTGTAGCGGGATATAAGGGCATGAAAATATCGTGAAGGGGTTGTTCAGATCTTCCCGAAACCCATCTCTGCCCCGCCCGGCGCTGTGGCGTTTAAGCTTGATTCAGGCCCTGGCCTGGTTGTTTGTCCTGGCTTCAAGTGCCCTCTTTTGGCCTGAGTACACCGCCAGTATCGCTTGGGCCGGCCTTTTAAGCCTAGTGGCACAGGCGTTTTGGATCTGGCGCAGCTTGCGCAGCTTTGGCGACCCCCAAAGTATGAGGTATTTAACCGGTACGACCGCTGGGCTTATCGGTAAATGGGCAATTATTTTGATCGGATTGGTGGCCCTGTGGCGCAGCCAACCGGATCTTTCCGTAGCTGCCACTGTGATCACCGTTTTCGGGTTGAACACACTGGCTGCGTTGGCGGCACCGATTTCAATTTCACAACCGCGCTGAGGCGTGGCCAAAAGGGTACTTTGAACTCATGGCAGCAGGTCAATACGAGAACGCGGGCGAGTACATCTCCCACCACTTGGTAAACCTCACCTACGGGCGTCTGCCGGAAGGTGCCGATATGTGTGGCGGCGGCGTAGCCGAAACCACCCACTGGGCTTTTGCCGGCTGTGCCGCCGAAGCCAAAGCCATGGGTTTCATGGCATTTCACGTCGACAGTCTGGCCTGGTCTTTCGGTCTGGGTGCGCTGGTTATGTTTATTTTCTGGCGAGCGGCTCGCAAGGCATCTACGGCAGTACCCGGCCGTTTTCAAGGTTTTGTCGAAATGGTGATTGAGTTTGTCGCCAACACCACCAAAGAAGTTTTTCACGGCCGCACCATGCCCATCGCGCCTATTGCGCTGACGGTTTTTATCTGGGTGTTCATGATGAACCTGATGAAGCTGGTGCCGGTTGACTTGATCCCCTTTCCGCTCGAGTTGATGGGCGTAAAGTATCAAAAGATAGCCGCTACCACCGACGCCAACATTACTTTGGGTATGGCGACTTTCGTACTGATGTTAATCATTGGTTACTCGATCAAAGTTAAAGGCTTCGGCTTCTTAAAGGAATTGTCGTTTACGCCTTTCAATACCTGGTTACTTATTCCTTTCAACCTGGTTCTTGAAATCGTCGGTTTGCTGGCCAAGCCCGTCAGCCTCGGTCTTCGTTTGTTCGGTAACATGTTTGCCGGCGAAGTGGTCTTCCTGTTGATTGCAGCTTTCTTTGGCGCGGGATTATTATTCCTGCCGATAGCGGCCGGTCTGCAGGTGGTCTGGGCAATTTTCCACATTTTGGTAATTGTGCTCCAAGCGTTTATTTTCATGGTTCTCACCATCGTTTACTTGGCGATGGCACACGAGGATCACCACTGATTTTCGACGGGCCTGGCTTTAACGGCTAGGCTTTTTGAAAGAGTTTGTAACACCTTTTTAACTTTAACTTGAACTGACGTAAGTCTAGGAGAAAAACATGCTGATCTATATCGCCGTAGGTATTATTCTGGCCGGTGCCGCTCTGGGTGCCGCTCTGGGTATGTCCAACCTGGGTAGCAAACTGCTTGAAACCAGCGCCCGTCAGCCCGAGCTGGCTCCGGTTCTGCAAACCAAGTTCTTCATTATCGCCGGTCTGGTAGAAGCTATTCCGATTATCGCCGTGGGTATTTCTCTGGTACTGATCTTCGTGACTGCGCCTGGTCTTGTTTAATTCGCTTAAGCAACACTGTTCGCGTAACCCACACCAAGACGAGGTAAAGTCGTGAATTTTAATTTAACCTTTGTCGGACAGATCATCGCCTTTGCCATCTTCGTTTGGTTTTGCGCCAAGTTTGTATGGCCGCCGTTGATTGCGGCCATTGACGATCGCCAGAAGAAAATCGCAGAGGGTCTGGTTGCCGCCGATCGCGCCAGCCGCGATTTGGAGTTGGCTCAAGAAAAAGCCACTAAGATTTTGCGCGAGTCTCGTCAGGAAGCTGCGGGCATAGTTGACGCCGCCAACAAGCGCGGTGCGCAAATTGTTGACGACGCCAAGGAAACCGCACGCGCCGAAGCTGAACGGATCAAAGCCGGTGCCCAAGCCGAGATTGCCCAGGAAGTGGAGCGCGCACGCGAAAAGCTGCGTTCACAAGTGGCTGTTCTCGCCTTGACCGGCGCCGAAAAAGTGCTGGAATCCTCGGTGGACGCCAACACTCACAAAGCCATGATCGACAAACTGGCTGCCAGTCTTTAAGCGAGGTGACCTGTGGCTGAACTGAGTACCCTTGCCAGACCCTACGCTCAAGCGGCATTCAAATATGCCCTTGAAGCTCAGGATTTGGCTGGTTGGAGCCCGCAATTGGCGACCCTGGCGTCTGTCAGTCGGCATGAGAAGCTTCGCGGTCTGATCGATTCGCCGGTTTATTCCGCAGAGGAACAAGCCCGAATCCTGAACGACGTGTGTGGCGACGAGCTGACTCAGCCAGTGCGCAATTTTGTCCAACTTCTGGCGCAAAACAAGCGCCTCTCCTTGCTGCCCGAGATCCACCGGCTTTTTGGTGACCTCAAAACCGCACAGGAGCAGGCAGTCGATGTTGAATTGACCACCGCTATTGCCCTCGACGAAGCGGCTGAACAAAAGCTGGTTCAGTCTCTGAGCGATAAGTTAGCGCGCAAGGTTAACATCCATACGGTTGTCGACCAGCGATTGCTGGCAGGCGTAATTATCAAAGCAGGTGATTTGGTCATCGACGGCTCGGTGCGCGGTCGGTTAGAGAAACTCGCCAAGGCAATCAATTCGTAGGATTGAGGAAAAGAGCATGCAGCAGCTGAATCCATCCGAGATTAGCGACATTATTAAGCAGCGCATCGATCAACTCGATGTGTCCTCCGAAGCCAAGCAAGTGGGCACGGTGGTTTCTGTTTCTGACGGTATTGTCCGTATTCACGGTTTGTCCGACGTGATGTACGGGGAAATGATTGAATTCGAAGGCGGTGTTTTTGGCATGGCCTTGAACCTTGAGCGCGACTCAGTCGGCGCCGTGGTTCTGGGTGACTACAAAGGCATTGCCGAAGGCCAGACCTGTAAGTGCACCAGCCGTATTCTGGAAGTGCCGGTCGGTCCCGAACTGGAAGGTCGCGTGGTCGATGCCCTGGGTAACGCCATCGACGGTAAAGGCGCGATCAACGCCAAGTTGACCGACGCCATCGAGAAAGTGGCCCCGGGTGTTATCGCCCGTGAGCCGGTTGATCAGCCGGTACA
>CAZKCY010000022.1:0-255 GCA_964551155.1 uncultured Marinimicrobium sp.
CGCCGAGCGGCTGGTTCAAGTGACTCAGGAGTGTCTGTACAAGGCTATTGAGATCGTTAAACCCGGCTGCCGGCTGGGCGATATAGGGGCCGTGATTCAGCAGCATGCCGAGAGCAACCACTACTCAGTGGTGCGCGAATATTGCGGTCACGGTATCGGCACGGTTTTCCACGAGGACCCCCAGGTGCTGCACTACGGCAAAGCCGGCAGCGGCCTGGAACTAAAAGAGGGCATGACCTTTACTATCGAGCCCAT
>CAZKCY010000022.1:265-13679 GCA_964551155.1 uncultured Marinimicrobium sp.
CGTGGAAACCAAAGACGGCCGACTCTCCGCCCAGTGGGAGCACACGCTGGCGGTGACCGCCACTGGCGTAGAAGTCCTCACTGCGCGTAAAGAGGAACCCTTTTAACTATGTCCAAACTCAACCTGCCCTATTTCGAACGGCCGCTGTTTTTTTTCGATCAGGCTCGCTTTCGACGCGCGCTGACCGAAAGGCCGCTGGTTACCGTTTTTAAAGATGCGATAACCGCCGCCAGCGCCCAGTTTGATCGGCGTTTTAGGGAAGGTGAGGATATTCGGGCTCTGGTATATGAACGCGCTTCGTTTATCGACTGCATGCTTCACTACGCCTGGCACCAGTACGATTGGCCCAGAGGCATAAGCCTGGAAGCGGTTGGGGGTTACGGCCGGTGCGAATTGCACCCTCACTCCGACATCGACCTGCTGGTGTTATGCGCCAGCAAAGATGCCATTACCCAGGCTCAGGATAGCATCGAAGGGCTATTAACCCTCTTGTGGGATATAGGCTTGGAAATTGGCCACAGTGTTCGAACTCTGAGCGAATGTGTTGATATAGCCCGCAACGACATTACCGTAGCGACCAATTTGATGGAGTCCCACACCTTGGTGGGCGATCCCAGCTTGCGCCAGGCGCTGATGCAGGAAACCGCCCCGGAGCGGCTCTGGCCAGCGGACGAATTCTTTCGTGCCAAGTGGAGCGAACAGATCCAGCGCCATCAAAAGTACAACGATACCGAATACAATCTCGAGCCCAATATCAAAAACGCTCCCGGCGGCCTGCGCGACATTCAGATGATCGGCTGGGTGGCGAAACGCTACTTTCAAGTCGGCACTCTCAAGCAACTCGAAGGCAAGGGTTTCTTTACCGAGGCCGAATTTTCCCTGCTCCAAAGCGGCGAAGAGTTTCTTTGGCGGGTGCGCTACGGCCTTCATATGATTGCCGGCAGAGCCGAAGAGCGCCTGCTGTTCGACCATCAACGCGAGTTGGCGAAGATGTTCGGCTATAAGGACAACAGCGAAAGCCTCGCGGTCGAGCAGTTCATGCACCGCTACTATCGCCTGGTTATGGCACTGCGCGAACTCAATGACGTCTTGCTGCAGTTTCTACATGAAGTCATTTTGCAAAGAGGCATTAGCAAAAGCGTCATGTCGATCAACGAGCGCTTTCAGCTGCGCGATCGTTACATCGAGGCGGCCCACATCTATGTGTTTGAGGAGGAACCCTCTGCGCTTCTGGAAATTTTTGTGCTTATGGCGCAGAACCCCGATATCGAGGGCGTGCGCGCCTCCACTATTCGCCTGCTGCGCGAAAACCGGCACCTGATCGACGACAATTTCCGACAAGATCCGAAAAACACTCAGTTGTTTCTGGAGCTGTTACGTCATCCCAGCGGGCTGGTCGAGCAACTCAAACGCATGTCCCGCTACGGCATACTGGGCCTCTACCTACCCGAATTCGGCCGGGTCACCGGCCAAATGCAGCACGACCTGTTTCACATTTATACGGTCGATGCCCATACTTTGAAAGTGGTGCAGAATCTGTGCGACTTTCTGCTGCCTTCAGCTAAAGAAGATTTTCCTATAGCGGCGCATATCATGACCCGGCTGCCCAAGCTGGAATTGCTTTATATTGCCGGGCTTTATCACGACATCGCCAAAGGCCGCGGCGGCGATCACTCCACACTGGGCGCCGTCGATGCCGAGGACTTCTGTCTGCGCCACGGCATATCCCCGCGAGAGACTCGTCTGGTATGCTGGCTGGTGGAGCAGCACTTGCTGATGTCGGCGGTATCTCAGAAACAGGACATCTCCGACCCTGACGTTATTCACAACTTCGCTCTGCTGGTCGGCGATCAGTTGCGCCTGGATTACCTCTACTCTCTGACCGTTGCCGATATCAACGGCACCAACAAGGAGCTGTGGAATACCTGGCGCGCCAGCTTGATGCGCCAGCTCTATCTGGAGACCAAGCGCGCTCTGAGGCGCGGCCTGGAAAACAACATCGATAAACAGGAGCTGATCGAGGAGACTCAGGAATCAGCCCTGCGCAAGCTGGCCCGTAAGGGCATAGATGCCGATACCGCCTGGCAACTCTGGAGCGATATGGGCGAAGAGTATTTCCTGCGCGAAACCGCTCTCGATATCGCCTGGCACAGCGAAGCCATGATTCAACACCCGAGCGAAACCCCCTTGGTGCTGATTAAAAAGAGCGCCAGCCGGGAACTGGAAGGCGCCACTCAGATTTTCGTGCGCAGCAAAGGTCGCAAGAATATGTTTGTCGCCGCGGCCACGGCGCTGGATCAGCTCAATCTGAACATTCAGGATGCGCGAATTTACAACTCCAACTCCGGCTATACCGTGGATACCTTTTTCGTTCTAAACCAGGATGGCGAACCTCTGGGTGATGATCCGGCGCTACTGAAGCGCATTCAGCAGGAGCTGCTCGAGGAGCTTCGCTTGGTGGACGATTATTCCGAAGTGATTACTCGCCGTATGCCTCGGCGTCTCAAGCACTTTACTATGCCCACCCGCACCAGCATCAGCAACGACATGATCAGTGGCCACACAGTCTTGGAAGTCATTAGCCCTGATCGCCCGGGTTTGCTGGCCTGCATTGGGCGGGTGTTTCTGGAATTCGATATTCAGCTACAAAACGCCAAAATTGCGACTTTGGGCGAGCGCGTGGAAGATATTTTCTTCATTACCGACAGCCAGGGCGAACCGCTCAGCGACCCAGCTCTGTGCGAGAGCCTGCAACAGGAAATCTGCCGTCAGTTGGACAAGCGGGTTACCGAGCAACGTGCGGCCACGCATTTGTAGACCAGCCAATTCACTAACTCTGTCGAGACCTATTCGCTTCCATGAATCCCGATTTGAAGCATTTGCAGCCCTACCCTTTCGAGAAGCTGGCCAGCCTTTTTGAAGGCATCAAGCCAGCCGCTGATCTGAGCCCCATAGCGCTATCGATTGGCGAGCCCAAGCATCAGCCGCCTGGCTTTGTGTTGCAAACTCTGGCAGACAATTTGGGGCGCTTGAGCAACTATCCGTCCACCCGCGGCCTGCCAGAACTGCGCCGAGCAATTGCCGACTGGGCGGTGGCGCGCTTTGAGCTCAAGAACGAGAGCCTGGATCCCGAGCGTCACATTCTGCCGGTCAACGGCACGCGCGAGGCCCTGTTTGCTTTTGCCCAGGCGGTAATCGATCGCAGCCAACCGGCGCCTTTGGTGCTCAGCCCCAATCCCTTCTATCAAATCTACGAGGGCGCGGCTCTGCTGGCCGGGGCCGACCCCGGTTTTATCAATTGCACTGAGGCCACCGGTTTTCTACCCGATTTCGACAGTGTGGCTGAGGACACTTGGCGGCGCTGCCAACTGCTCTACGTCTGCTCACCCGGCAATCCAACAGGCTCAGTCATCGATTTGGACCAATGGCACCGGTTGTTGGAGCTGGCCGATCGCTACGATTTCATCATTGCCTCGGACGAGTGCTACTCCGAACTCTACTTTGATGAGCAACAGCCTCCTATGGGGCTGCTGCAAGCTTGCCAGCAATTGGGGCGCGCAGACTTTGAGCGCTGTGTGGTGTTTCACAGCTTGTCCAAACGTTCCAATCTGCCCGGCCTGCGCTCAGGCTTTGTGGCAGGCGATGAGAAAATTCTCAAAGCCTTTTTGCAATATCGCACTTACCACGGTTGCGCCTTGCCCGTGCCAACGCAGTTGGCCAGCATCGCAGCCTGGCGCGATGAAGCCCATGTACGGGAAAATCGCCTTCGCTATAAAGAAAAATTTGCCGCAGTGCTGGAAACCCTGGACGGTTGCCTGTCAGTGAGCCGCCCAGAAGCAGGCTTCTATCTCTGGCCGCAAACCCCAATCGACAGTGAAACCTTTGCCCGGGAGCTCTATGCCCAACAAGCCGTGATCGTGCTTCCGGGAAGTTATCTCGCACGTCCCTCCTCGGGTATCAACCCGGGAGCCGACCGGGTTCGAATGGCGCTGGTAGCGCCTCTTGAGGAGTGTATAGAAGCCGCCCGACGTATGCGCGAGTTTGTCCAGCGCCTATGAACGATTCGCCTAAGAACATGACCAAAGCCGAGCGGGTGGACTTTATTCTGCATCGACTGCAGGAGCTTTATCCCAATCCACCCATTCCTCTGGAGCATAAAGACTCCTACACCCTGCTGGTGGCGGTATTGCTCTCGGCCCAATGTACCGACGAGCGTGTCAATCAGATAACACCCAAGCTTTGGAAGCTCGCGGACAATCCCGACGATATGGCCAAGGTTCCGGTGGAAGACATCCAGGCGGTAATTCGGCCTTGTGGCCTTTCGCCGCAAAAGGCTAAAGCCATTTCCGGATTGTCAAAAATACTGGTGGAAGAACACGACGGCGAGGTGCCGGCCGATTTCGAAGCCTTGGAACGGCTGCCCGGCGTGGGCCACAAAACCGCCAGCGTGGTTATGAGTCAGGCCTTCGGCGAACCGGCTTTTCCGGTAGACACTCACATTCACCGGCTGGCCCAGCGCTGGGGACTGACCAGCGGCAAGAGCGTGACTCAGACAGAAAAAGATTTGAAACGCCTGTTTCCGAAAAAGTATTGGAATCGACTGCACCTACAGATCATTTACTTTGGCCGCGAGCATTGTTCGGCGCGACGCTGCCACGGTGTGGAGTGCGACATCTGTCGCACCTGCTTTCCCGCTCGAAAACACCCCAAAACCCTTCGCAAAGCCTAAGGCCTACTTTTATGATCGCATTCTTCAAACACTTGCATATGACCTTTGCCCTGCTGACTCTGATCAGCTTTTTCGTGCGTGGCATCTGGATGCTGGGGCAATCTTCCATGCTTCAGAAACGCTGGGTCAAGATCACCCCCCACATAATTGACACTATACTGCTGGTCAGCGCGTTAGTGCTCGCGGTCTTAATGAGCTATTCGCCCACGGCTCACCCCTGGCTGATGGCGAAAATTATCGCCTTGCTGCTCTATATCGGCCTTGGGCTAATCGCCTTCAAACACTCCCGCGCACCGGTTCGTCTCGCAGCCTGGCTTGCGGCTCTGGCGGTGTTCTTTTATATCGTCAGTGTTGCCTTCAGCAAAAACCCTTTGGGGTTCTTCGTACACCTGAGCGCCTAGCCGATTAAGGGTTTTTAGTGGTTAAGCAGCGACTTTTTAGCGCTAAATTGAATAAATTTTTATTCTGTATATCAATTGCTTCTATTGAAGAAAATTGGTAGAGAATTAATTGACCTAGGCGCATTATTCATTTATATAATGAATCAGCTGTACAAAATACTAACAACCCCATTACCCGGGCAGACACGCTTATGAAAAAAATACTGCTAAGCCTAATCTTTTTCGCCTGTGCACCAGCGCTCGCCTGCGACGAAAACTGTAAACGCGAAGCGGCCATGGCCGAACATGGCGTGAAGTTCCCCAGCTATTTAACCGCCAACTATTGTCAGGACACCAGCGTCGATTTTCTGCTCAAGGCGCGCGACAGCCTGCAGAGCTATAAGGATGAAAACCTGCCAACCGGGCACAAAGGCGGTATGCGCAACATTAGCCGATTCCTGCAACAGCGCAAGCAGTGGTTGGCCGAGTGCGATGAGTACCTCCAGCTGACTGGTCAGGGTCGAGTGTTTCGCGATGAACAAACTACTCAGCAGATCATCAAGGCGATCGACGCTGTCTCGGAGGAGCTCAACAGGCTGATTGGTACTGGAACCGCAGTCCGCTTACACGAAAGCCAGGTCGCCAGCGCCGGCCAGCGCCTGGATCTGCTGTTCAACGCTATAGACACCCATAGAACTGATTTGCAGCTACGAGGTCAGTTGGTGATTCGTTAAGCAGCGAAACCAATCGTTTCAAACAATTAAAAAGGCCGCGCCCTCAGGGCGCGGCCTTTTTTTGAGCTTTGAAATTAAAGCCCAGGCCTATGAGTTCTTTTTCAAAGACAGCTTCGGACGTTCGGGTTTGGCCGCTTCTGCGAACAACTTGGCCCGAGCCTCAGCGGTGCGTTGCGCCTGGCTTTTGACTCGAGTGGTGGGGGTCCGGACCTGCAGAGGGCCAGCGGCCGCAGCCAAGGCAGCCATGCCCTCACGCAATAGGCGTGCCTGATCCACCACTGATACATTCGCCCCAGAGCTTCCCGGAGTCACTGCCGAGGGATCTCGGGGATCTCCCTCTATCCGCACGCTAAAGCCGCTCGTATGAAGGGCGCTGCCTTCGTTAAGGTCCAACTGCCACTCGCTAAACTCGGTGTTGCTCATTGCGGTTTCTCGGTTAACCCCCAGCCTCAACTTGGAGCAGAGGCGGTGTTTGATTTTAGTAATGGATAAAGCCCGTATACCTATTCTTGCCGATGCTATTCGCTGGCCGCTTTCCGCTGGCGAGCCGGAGGTGGTGCGCCCAGGTGAACTTGATCCCGCTCGCGAGCCAGCTCCACCTGCTTCTGCCGCTCGCTGAACCTGGCTTTTTGCTCTGGGCTCAGATGTTCGTAGCAACGAGGACAACTGACGCCTTTCAAGTAGTGGGGTGAGAGTTTGTCCTCATCGGTAATAGGATGGCGACAGCCGTGACACTGATCGTAGGAGCCTTTTTCCAACTCGTGGTTTACCGCCACCCGATTATCGAATACGAAACACTCGCCGCGCCAAAGGCTCTCTTCAGCGGGAACCTCTTCCAGATACTTGAGGATCCCACCTTGGAGGTGATAAACCTCTTCAAAACCCTGCTGCTTCATATAAGCGGTTGCCTTCTCGCAGCGAATACCGCCAGTGCAAAACATCGCAACTTTTTTGTGAATGGCCGGGTTCAACTGCTTCTCGACGTAGGCTGGAAATTCTCGAAACGTCTCTGTCTCCGGATCCAGGGCCCGCTCAAAGGTTCCTATGGCGTACTCATAATGATTGCGCGTATCCACTACCAGTACATCCGGATCACTGATCAAACTGTTCCATTCTTTGGGCGGCACATAAGTGCCGACGATCTCTTTTGGATCGATCCCAGCCACGCCCATGGTAACGATTTCTCGTTTCAGTTTGACTTTCATTCGATAGAAAGGCATTTCGGCATCGACCGATTCCTTGTGCTCAAGGTCAGCCAACCGAGGATCGGAGCGCAAAAACTCCAGCAAACCGTCAATTCCCGCGCGACTGCCCGCCACAGTGCCATTGATGCCTTCCTCGGCCAGCAACAGGGTACCTTTGAGCCCCAGTTGCTCACAATGCTCTTTGAGCGGCTCGGCCAGCTGCCGGTAGTCCGGCAAAGCGGCAAACTTGTACAGAGCGGCGACAATCACTTCGTTCATGGGGATCAATCCGGGGGACAAAAATTTCTGCTGGCAAATTAGGGGGGAGCATTATAAACGCTTGTTTTTTGTACAGCCAGTGCCAAAGAGCGACTTAAGCCCTTTTAGCGACCGCCTCCAAGGCATTCTGGAGAGGCCGGCACGCTTTTGGGCCCCTGCCATTCCTCTGGAGCGTAGGTATGCAAGGCCAGGGCGTGCACCCCGCCGCTAAGTTCTTCCGCCAAAACGCCATACACCGCTTGATGGCGCTGGACCTGGCGCTTACCGACAAACGCCGGGCTCACCAAAGTTACCTTGAAGTGAGTTTCTGATCCGGGCGCAACGTTGTGCTGATGGCTCTCATTGACCACTTCAAGATGCTGAGGGGTAAATTCGCGCGAGAGTTTGGAAGCGATTGCGGTTTCCAGAGGTTTCATGTTCAGCTCCTAGGAAAATTTTCTGCATTTTACCGATTAAGTGCGAAACTGTGTTGATCTAACGCAAGGAATTTAGCCTCAAGACGGCTCAAGAGAGAAAAGCTGGCCAGTAACTCGCGCCAAGCCAACAGGCCCCTTTGCAAAGCTTAAAGAAAACGCTCCAGCGCAATTATTACCCAGATAGCCGTCATCAAGAGCAGGCTCACCAGTACCAAGGCTGATCCAATGTCTTTGGCGCGCCCCGAAAGTTCATGTTTTTCGTGACCAACCCGGTCCACCACCGCTTCGACCGAGGAGTTGGCCAACTCCGCCATCAGAACCCAGACCACACTCGAAATCAGCAAAATCAGCTCAATATGGCTAGTGGCCAACCAGAAGGCCGCGGGAATCATGACCGCCGCCAAAGCCACCTCCTGGCGAAAAGCCGCTTCGAAACGCCAAACGGCGGCGAAGCCTCTCATGGAATAGCCAAATGCATCGACAATACGACTCAAACCTGTTTTGCCCGGTTTCGACATAGCTTCGGGTTCCCTTGCGGTGAATTTAAAAAGACCGGCCATAGGCTGGCGACGCCCAAATTAGCTCAACCGGCCCGACAATGAAATAGATCGGTCAAAAAACAACCATTCTGTAACACGAGATTCACACAGCGCTGGTATCAATAGGTTGGTGTTTAAACAGGGGTCTCAAAAAGGCGGTGCGACTATGAACACATTCTTTCAGCGCATTCATCAACTGGATACTCTCGCTTTTCTCTGGCTGCATGTCACCAAAGGCTTTCCCTATCGCAAGTCGATACGCTGGGTTTCCCGCACCGGCGACGGCCCAGTCTATTTGCTGCTGGCGTTGGGCCTGCTGATTTTTGATCCCACTCGGGGAGCCATCTTTTTTGGTGTCGGCCTGCTGGCCTACACTCTCGATGTCAGTCTCTATCTGCTGTTGAAAAATCTGATCAAGCGCGATCGGCCGGCGATGAAAATCGACTTCTATGAGGCCTGGATTACCCCCTCGGATCAATTCAGCTTTCCCTCAGGCCACACGGCGGCGGCTTTCCTTTTTGCCTGCCTGATCGCCTTTTTCTACCCAGCCTTCACCTTGCCAGCCTACCTGTGGGCCAGTGCTATAGGCGCCAGCAGAGTATTGTTAGGGGTTCACTATCCCAGTGATATCGCCGCCGGCGCACTGCTGGGAACAGCCTGTGCACTGGTGGGCATCTATGGCCAGACTCAGCTTCCGACACTGTTTTCGATAGGGGTTCTATGAAAATACTTTACGGCGTTCAGGGCACCGGCAATGGCCACATTACCCGGGCCCGAATCATGGCGCGGGCACTTTCAGAAGCGGGCATAGAGGTCGACTGGGTATTCTCCGGCCGAGCGCGGGAAGCTTTTTTTGACATGGAAGCCTTCGGCGATTTTCAGCTCTACCGAGGCCTGACCTTCGCGGTCAAACACGGGCGGGTGCTCTATGGCAAAACCCTGCTGACCAGCAACCTGATTCAACTGCAGCGCGACATTGGCTCGGTCAATGTCGAAGGCTACGATTTGATTGTCAATGATTTCGAACCGGTATCGGCCTGGGCAGCCCGCCGGGCGGGCAAAGAAGTCTTTGGCCTGTCGCACCAAAATGCCTTTATGTACGATATCCCCAAGCGCGGCGACAACATCTTTATCGCCCAATTCATGCGCTACTTTGCCCCGGTGACTCGGCCCATCGGCCTGCACTGGCACCACTTTGACCAGCCGATACTGCCGCCACTGATCGAGCCTTCACACTATCCCAATACCCTGCTGCCCCACCATTATCTGGTGTATCTGCCTTTTGCCGAGCTGGACGATATAGTGCCGCAGTTGCGCGCCTTTCCCGACTCCCAGTTTTTCGTCTACCAGCGGGTTCCAGAAGCTCGCGATGAGGGCAACATTCACATACGGCCATTTTCCCGCGAGGGCTTCCAACAGGATTTACATCGTTGTGAAGGAGTAATTTGCAGTGCCGGCTTTGAACTTCTGAGCGAGGCGATTCAGCTGGGCAAGAAACTTTTGGTGCGCCCGGTCGCCGGTCAAATGGAGCAGTATTCGAACGCCCTGGCGCTGAAGAAATTGGGCTATGGATCGGTGGCGAAAAGCTTCTCTGAGCAGGAAATCGGCGCCTGGCTGCCGCTTCCTTGCCCGGAACCGGTGACTTATCCAGACGTTTCCCGAGAGCTGGTGCGCTGGCTGCAGGGCGATCGATTCGATCTCGAGGCCTTGTCGCGCAAGCTGTGGCAGCAAGTACCGGAACCGGTGTCGAGGGGCGCAGTCGAGAGCCGGGCAGCGGCTCAGTAATCCACCGGCCCCCGGGCCCGTTTAATCGAGCCGCGCCGGGTTTTGTGTTCCAAACGACGCTTTTTGGCTCCCAAAGTGGGCCGAGTGGCGCGCCGCATTTTGGGCTGATAAGTGGCCGAGGCGATAAGCTGGCGCAGGCGCTCCAGTGCATCCAGACGATTTTTTTCCTGAGTTCTGTGGCGCTGCGCTTTAATCACCACTACCCCTTCGCCGGTGACCCGAGAGTCACGCTGAGCCATGAGGCGCGTTTTTAGATGTTCGGGAAGTGAGGAGGCGCGGATGTCAAAGCGCAGGTGCACGGCGCTGGCCACTTTGTTCACGTTTTGGCCGCCAGCGCCCTGAGCCCGTATGGCGCTCAATTCGATTTCTGACAGAGGAATTTCGAGCGAATTATCAATTCGCAACATGGCGCTCAGGCACAATGGTTATTGGCTGGCTATGGCTTTGCTCAGCATCTTTAACTTGGTCCAGAAGTACTGGCTGCAAACGCGGGTCAAGGCGGGTTTGCTGAGCGCGCCAGCGCACCACCAGCCCCCCTAGCACCAAACCACCCAGTGCTCCGAGCACACTCAGCCCTTCGCTGGCAAACCAGGAGTGCGCCAGGCCACTGCCGAGAATCATCAACAGCAAGGGCACCAAGTAAACGAACAGCGAACCTTTGACCACGACGTCCTCGGGAATTCCCAGTTGGATTTCGTCGCCCAACTGGTAAGCCGCCGAATCTCGGCCATCGAGCAATACCCAGAGATAACTGCTATGGCCCGCGAGGCGCGCCAAGAGACTTTGGCCACAACCTTTTTGCGCCGCACAGCTGCCGCAGGTAGAGCGCTGAATCGTCTCTACCCAGAGGCCATCGGACTCTACCGCCACCACTCGGCCGGTTTCGGCAATCATAAGACTTCTCGCATTGCTTGATTAAAGCGGCTACTGACGGGGCTCTGGTTCAATCGCCTCGGCCGCAGGATTTTGAGCCTCCGGCTCGGCCGAATCCTGCGGAGCTGGAGGGTTTTGTGGTACCACAGCCTGGGCCAGCTGTTCGGCGACCATGCCGGGAATTTCTCCAACGACGGTCAACCTATAGTCCTGCCGGCCATCGGATATCGAACCCATATGGATGCTAGTGGCCCCACGCTGAGCTCGACCGTCGATCACGACTCGGCCGGCCCGAGGTTGAATAAACACCGAAAATGCCGTCAAACCGTCAGTATACATCAGCATTTGTGAGGATTCATTGATGAACTTTTCGCCCGAAAACTCAAAGCCCGGCGGCAGCCAGCGCAATGCCCAGCGGCTGGGTTCACCATTTTGCTCGGGGGTGCATTTAATAGCCTGATCAGTTTGCTGCTCTAGGTCCAAGGCAGATTTCTGGGCAAATTCCGCCGGGTCGTCAATCAATTCGAGTTCGATGAATTGAAACCGCTCTACCAGCCTGTGCTGTTCATCAAGCACCAGCGCCTTTAGAAGCAACCCGGTTTCCCGGTCCAAGCTCCAGACATAGCCATAGCGCATCTGGTCGCGCGGAATGATTTGTATCACGCGCGCCTCGCGCCCCGCCACTCGCTCACTGCCCTGGAGCAGAATCTGGTAATACTGATCGATTTCAGCGGCGCCCGCCGATGCCACCAACCGCCTTTGCAGCAGACGATGCCCCTGCGGCGCACATTCGTCGACGCCAAGGCGCTGGGTTAGCTGACGCTCAGGGCCATTCAGATACTCTAACCGCTCGACTTGCTGATCACCGTCAGACCAGTGAAAAACTTTGAAGCTTTCCAGGGAGCCTCCCTGTTGGTAAGTGAAGGTGCCAGTGTAATGAAGCTCTTCACTTGCCTGCGTCAAGTCATTAAGGAGTTTATGGGCGGTGATTTCTTCGGCCTTGGCGAACGCTCCGATTAGAGTGAGCGCCGTCAAACCGATCAAATGGGGAATCAAATGCTGGATCGACATGAATAATCAGTCTTCTTCAACCACAACTCGGGCAAAGGGTAAAACCCCCTGATTGGTATTTCGAGCGGCGTGCTCGCTGTGCGCTTCAATGAGCTGATGCAAGTGGGCACGGATCTCCTCCAGGGGTACCGGGGTACTGGTCTGGCGGGGCACGAACAACACTTGGCGGGCTTCTCCCGAGCGCGGCTCATAGCCACCTTGGACGCTGGCGTTGCGCGCCACAGGCAAGTTAGGAGCATAGTAGCCGGCCGGCAGCGAGACGGCGGGGCGCGGCGAGTCTTCTCGAGCCGCGGCTTCTCCCATGGAAGAAACAGGCGCACTGCCCGCTAACTCGGGCGCCGACGACTCTAAAGGAAACTGTTGCACGCCTAAAACTGCCACTACAGCTACCGACGCCGCTACAGCTACCCGCCCGAGCTGCTGCCACCAGCCTCCCAACCGCTTCGGTTCTTTGACGGAATTCTCAGCCGCTGGAGAGTTTTCCGCAGCGTCCAGATCTATCTGCTCGATAGCCGCGCTGACTCGGCTCGCTAGATCACCGACGTTCACGGCCGGCAACTCCCGGCGCATGGCAGAACCTATCAGTTGGTAGCGAGACCAAGTGGCTTTAATTCCCGGGTCGGTCTCGCTAGCCTTCAGCAGACGATGCAGCTCAAGCGAAGAGGCTTCGTCGTCCGCGAGGGCCGAAACCGACTCGGCCAGAGGGTGGTTATTGCTTTGCTCTGTCATCGCGCGTCTTACCTCGATTGCGGTGTGCGATATGTTCAATGTCTCGTACTCGACAGCGGTGGCCGTCGGTCCATTTACCGCCAAGCCGAAGTTGGGCAGCTTTTCACGGCCACAACCAAAGCCGGTTTAGCCGGTATTTGGCGTCACTGTAAATACAGACTCGACCCAAAACAAAAGGTTCAGCTCCGCTAAACAAATATTTACAATTCCTCGGTCAGGGGCTTAATGGCGCGGTCTATAGCTTCGCGGGCACGAAAGATACGCGACCGCACTGTTCCTACCGGGCAGTCCATGATCGCGGCAATGTCCTCGTAACTCAGTCCTTCCATTTCGCGCAGGGTCACCGCGGTGCGCAAATCCTCGGGCAGCTCAGTTATCGCCTGATCGACAGTGGCTTGCAACTCGTCGCGCAGCAAGCTGCGCTCGGGCGACTCCATATCCGTCAAGGCTTCGTTGCCGGTATAAAACTCGGCGTCCTCGACATCGACGTCACTGGAAGGCGGGCGACGATTGCGCGCCACCAGATAATTTTTGGCGGTATTGATCGCAATCCGGTACAGCCAGGTATAAAAGGCACTCTCTCCACGAAAGTTGGCCAGGGCCCGGTAAGCCTTGATAAAAGCCTCCTGGGCCACGTCTTGGACTTCGGAATGGTCGCGCACATAGCGCCCAATAATGGCAAAAATCTTATGCTG
>CAZKCY010000023.1:0-5536 GCA_964551155.1 uncultured Marinimicrobium sp.
GCACGGCACGGCGAGAAACAACAACGTTGTTGCGACGCTGGTCGAGCTTGATGACTTTAAAGTCCAGCTGTTTGTTTACCAGGTGGGCGGTGTCGCGAACCGGGCGCACATCTACCAGAGAACCGGGCAGGAAAGCGCGAATGCCAGCGACATCGACAGTGAAACCACCTTTAACTTTGCCATTGATAACGCCTTTGATGACTTCGTCGGCGCTGTGAGCGGCTTCGAGGACTTTCCAGGCTTCAGCGCGCTTGGCTTTTTCGCGCGACAGGCGAGTCTCACCAAAACCGTCTTCCACGGATTCCAGAGCAACCTGTACTTCGTCGCCGATCTGAAGATTCAGCTCGCCGTTTTCGTCCAGAAATTGACTGGTGGGGATAACACCTTCGGATTTCAGGCCGGCGTGAACAGTCACCCAGTCCCGATCGAGGTCGATTACAACGCCGGTTACGATGGTACCGGGCTGCATATCAACCGTCTTTAAACTCTCTTCAAATAGCTCAGCAAAACTTTCGCTCATGGTCATTAATAACATACCTATATAAGAACCCGGTTTGGCCTTTATCAGGGTGAGGCCTTGCCGGTATACCGTACTGCCAGTAGCACGGGCCAGTGAATTAATAACAGCCCTACCTCCTAGCTGGCGCCGGTAAGGTCTGTCAATGCCAAGAATGGGATAATGATTACACTCTGCAGCAAGCGCGGCAGGCTATCAGATAAGGGGATGTGAAGCAAGGGCCGGATTAAACCCGGCCGTAATCGTCTTCAAAGCGCTCGATATCGTCCTCGCCCAGATAGGGGCCGGATTGTACCTCGATCAGCTCCAGCGGAATGCGTCCGGGATTGCTGAGCCTGTGGCGGGTACCCACGGGAATAAAGGTGGACTCATTTTCTGATAAAAGGATGGTTTCGTCGTCCTTTTCCAGTTTTGCCGTACCCTTAACCACTACCCAGTGTTCCGCCCGGTGGTAATGCATTTGCATAGACAACTGAGCGCCGGGTTTGACCCGAATGCGCTTGACCTGGTAGCGGGTACCCTCGTCTACCGAGTCGTAACAGCCCCAGGGGCGGTAAATCTCGCGGTGCTGCAGGTGCTCGGTGCGGTTTTGCTTCTCGATTTCAGCGATGACTCTCTTTACCTGCTGAGCGGAACCCTTGTCGGCGACTAAAATAGCGTCGGGAGTATTGATCACCAGTAGGTTGTTGACGCCGATGGTGGCCACCAGCTTGTCCTGGGAGAACACCAGGGTGTCCGTGGAATCCAGATCAATGCTGTCGCCCACGAAGGTGTTGCCGCGCTCGTCCTTGTCCGACAACTCCCAGAACGACTGCCAGCAGCCCACATCGCTCCAGCCGGCGCGGAAAGGCACGCAAACCACCCTATCGCTATTTTCCATCAAGGCGTAGTCGATGGAAATATCGGGAGCCGCGGCAAACTCTTCCCGGTCGATGCGAATAAAATCCAAATCTGCTCTGGCTTTCTCGTAGGCGCCTTGAGCCGCGCGCAATACGCTGGGGGAGTAGCGCTCCAGCTCCCGCACAAACACCTTGGCCAGGAACACGAACATGCCGCTGTTCCAGTAATAACCGCCCTGGGCCAGATAGCTTTCAGCAGTACCTAAATCCGGTTTTTCCGCGAACAACTCCACCGGATGATAGGCCTGACTATCGCCAGTGCGGGTCTTTATATAGCCGTAACCGGTTTCTGGCCGTGTGGGCTCTACCCCGAAAGTCACCAGATATTCGCTATTTGCGGCTTCAACAGCGGTGGCTATAGCGGCGTGAAACAGCGGAATATTCTCGATAACGTGGTCAGCGGCGAGCACCAAAAGTGTGGGGTTCTCTGCCATGGTCTGCGCTTTGACTGCCGCCAATGCCAAAGCGGGAGCAGTATTTCGCGCCAATGGCTCGAGCAAAATAGCCGCTTTGGTCTGCCCAATTTCCTGCAACTGCTCGGCCACCATAAAGCGGTGCTCTTCGTTGCACACCACTATCGGATCACCCAGATCGGGCACCCCTTCGAGCCGAATCAAAGTCTGCTGAAGCATGGTGCGCTCGCCAAACAGCTTTAACAGCTGTTTAGGGTAATGTTTGCGCGACAGGGGCCAGAGTCGGGAGCCGGAACCCCCGGCAAGGATTACTGGTATTAACAAAGCTGTGCTCCGATTATTTTTAGGCTTTTTTTGCACCACTTACTGGCGTGCGGGATTGCAAGAAAGCTTCGAAATCCTTACCCAGCTCGGAGTGGCGTACGCCGTACTCGACGTTGGCCATCATATAGCCCAATTTCGAGCCGCAATCGTGGCTGCGACCGGTCAATCGGTAGGCTTCAACGGCTTCGGCTTCCAGCAGCTCGTTAAGGGCATCGGTCAGCTGGATTTCGCCACCAGCACCCGGCTGGGTTTTGGCCAACAGATCCCAGGTCGCGGCTGAAAGCACATAACGGCCGACAATCGTCATATTGGAGGGCGCCTGATCGACCGGTGGCTTTTCCACCATGCCGACAATAGGGGCCGTCTCGCCCTGCTCCAAAGTTTTGCCGGAACAGTCCACAACGCCGTATTTGTTCACTTTTTCCCAGGGCACTTCTTCAACCAGAATCTGGCTGTGACCGGTTTCGTTGAAGCGCCGGGTCATTCCCGCCAGGTTGTCTTTGTTTAGCTTGCACTGGTGCTTGTCGATCAACACGTCGGGCAGCATGACAACAAAAGGTTCCTCGCCCACCACTGGCCGAGCGCAAAGAATCGCATGGCCCAAGCCTTTGGCTTCTGCCTGGCGAACCGAAATGATGGTCAGCCCCGGGGGTGTGATGGAGCGCACCTCGTCGAGTAGCGAGCGTTTGAGGCGCGACTCCAACTGGGCTTCAAGCTCAAAACTGGTATCGAAATGGTTTTCAACGGAATTCTTACTGGCGTGAGTCACCAGCACAATCTCCTTGATTCCCGCCGCGGCTGCCTCCTCAATAACGTATTGAATCAGAGGCCGGTCAACAACTGGCAGCATTTCCTTGGGAATGGCTTTGGTGGCGGGCAACATACGCGTGCCCAAACCCGCTACCGGAATAACAGCTTTCTTTACCTGCATTACGTTTTGCTCCTTCAATTGCTGAGAAACCCGCTTGATTGTCTGCCAAGGCTGATCAAGCGGGTATTTGGCGCTATCTTTGGTTCAAAAGTGCCAAGACTTCGTCGGTCTTTTCCTGCACCAGCTTGCGATCACCGCGACTCTCGGCGTTCAAGCGAACCACCGGCTCGGTGTTCGACATGCGCAGGTTGAAGCGCCAGTTGTCGAACTCCATGCTGATGCCGTCGGTCTGCTCAATGTGCTTGGCCTCCGAACGATAGTGCTCCAGCACCCGATCTATAGCTTTGGCCGGATCGTCAACGGTGCTGTTGATTTCACCGGGAGACGGGAAGCGCTCGATGCAATCTTCCAGCAGTTCCGACAGGGTCTTGTTTTTTCGGCATACCAGTTCGGCCACCAACAGCCAGGGGATCATTCCGCTGTCGCAATAGGCGAAATCGCGAAAGTAATGGTGGGCACTCATTTCACCGCCATAAATGGCATCTTCTTTACGCATCCGCTCCTTGATGAAGGAATGGCCGGTTTTGGACTGTATTGCCTCGCCCCCGTGCTTTTCACAGATATCGGCGGTATTCCAGTAGAGACGCGGATCGTGAATGATCTTGCTGCCGGGGTTTTTGATCAAAAAGGCCTCGGCCAGCAGGCCGACGATATAGTAGCCTTCGGTGAATTGACCTTTTTCGTCGAACAGGAAGCAGCGATCGAAATCCCCATCCCAGGCAATGCCCATATCGGCGTCTGAGTCGAGCACCGCATCACTGGTAACCTGCCGGTTCTCCACCAGCAGTGGGTTGGGGATACCATTTGGGAAGTTACCATCAGGCTGGTGATGCACTTTGACAAACTCAAACGGCAGATGCGGTTCCAGAGCGTCAATAACGTGGCCAGCAGCGCCGTTACCGGCATTGACCACCAATTTCAACGGCTTGAGCTGGTCCAGGTCGACATAGCTCAGTAAGTGTTGGACGTAGGCATCCAGCACAGAGTCCTCTCGGTATTCACCTCGCTCGGACGCTTTCGGCTCCGGAAATTCGTCGCTTTCCGCCATTTTTTTGATGTCGTTAAGACCGGTATCGGCGCTGATTGGACGGGAGCCCTCGCGCACCATTTTCATGCCATTGTAATCCATGGGGTTATGGCTGGCGGTGATCACTATGCCGCCATCGGTGTTCAGGTGGCTGGTGGCGAAATAGATTTCCTCGGTGCCGCAGAGGCCAATATCGATGACATTCACGCCTTCATCCTGCAGCCCTCGCGCCACCGACTGCTTCAGAGATTCACTGGTAAGTCGCATATCGCCACCCACCACAACGGTTTTGGGTTTGAGAAACCGGGCGAAAGCACGGCCAATTCGATAGACAATCTCTTCATTCAGTTCTTCACCAAGCTTGCCGCGAATATCATAGGCTTTAAAACAGGTAAGTTTCATATCACTGTATCCTTATCGAATGAGCAAAGTTCATCGTCCAATGCATTTACATATAATTTTCTGATATTTTGGCGCAATATTCCTGCCAGTTTACACGAACCGACAAATAGCCGGGAATTTTCATCCCTTGCTTGTATTTTGGACCCGGGCGAGGATCTCCGCCAGCACCTGGCCAATACTCAGGTCGGTGCTATCCAGCACATAGGCGTCTTCGGCGGGCTTGAGGGGGGAAACACTGCGCTCGCTGTCGCGCTTGTCGCGCTCGCGAATGTCAGCGATCAACTCATCCAGATTGACATCCACGCCCTGTTCGCGCAACTGTTTGAACCGCCGCTGGGCCCGGGCTTCAGGGCTGGCGGTAAGGAATATTTTGACCTCGGCATCGGGAAACACTGTGGTGCCCATATCGCGCCCGTCGGCCACCAGGCCTGGAGCTTGGCGAAAATCCCGCTGACGCTGCAGCAAAGCTTCGCGTACCGGCGGGTAGGCGGCCACAATAGAGGCGCCCTTACTCACCGCTTCTTCACGAATCGCCCGACTGACATTTCGCCCCTCGAGAAAGGTTCTGACTTGATCGCCACTGACGTCGAACCGCACATCAAGGGACGAGGCGACCCTGGCGACCGGCTCCTGATCGGAAATATCCACCCCTTGATCCATAGCGGCCAGGGCGACTAAACGGTAGAGCGCCCCGCTATCGAGCAGATGATAGCCAAGATTGCGCGCGACCAGCTGGCTTAAGGTACCCTTCCCCGCGCCGCTGGGGCCGTCGATAGTCACTACTTGGGCACTATTGCTATTCAAATTCAAGCTCTGTTCCTTACGTTCGGATTGATTCAAGTTTGGGCTTAGCAGATTTTAAACTAAGGATTCCGCGATTGAGCGACAAGCTGCGGCTGGATCGGAAGCGCGGGTAATCGGGCGGCCAATCACCAGGAAGATACTTCCCGCAGCCAAGGCCTCCACAGGAGTCATGGTACGGCGTTGATCATCGGCCGGTGCGTCGGCAGGCCTTATTCCAGG
>CAZKCY010000023.1:5546-5861 GCA_964551155.1 uncultured Marinimicrobium sp.
AGAGGCTTCTTGCGCTGAACATACCACACCATCGAGACCGCAGCGCTGGCTAAGGAGCGCCAGCTGCGCGACTTGTTCGGCGGGCATCCGCTCGACCCCCAGGGCCTGTAAATCAGAGGCGTCCATGCTGGTAAGCACTGTAACCCCAATCAACAGTGGCCGAGGACCCCGAACCTGCTCTAAGCCCTCGCGCGCCGCACGAAGCCCGAGCACGATACGGCCCATGCGGTGTTCTGAACTGACGTCGACAACCGATTCGGCGAGGTCCTCCGCCCGCTCCATGTTGCCGACCGACAACTCGTGGATGAAGGCGCG
>CAZKCY010000023.1:5871-10858 GCA_964551155.1 uncultured Marinimicrobium sp.
TCTAAGCCCTCGCGCGCGGCACGAAGCATTCGCTCGCCGCCGGAGGCATGCACATTCACCATCCAGACGCCGAGATTGGCGGCCGCCTTGACGGCTGCGGCGGTAGTATTGGGAATATCGTGAAACTTGAGATCCAAAAAGACTTCGAAACCGAGCGCCATCAGCTGCTCGACCACGGCGGGACCGGCGGCGGTAAAGAGCTCTTTGCCCACCTTTAGGCGGCAATATTGCGGATCCAGCTGCCGCGCCATAGCCAGGCAATCACTGGAATTATCGTAATCCATCGCCACTATCAGGCGCGGTGGCAGTAAATCGGGCATTTTTCTTCCCTCCAAATGCAAAACAGCCTGGACCTTTAGGTCCAGGCTGCAATTAAAACAAACTTAACGCTGCGCCGCAGCAACTGTTACCGCAATTGGGTGCTAGATGCGCAATTTATCCCGATTGGCCTCGAGTGTAGCCGCGCCAATACCGCTGACTTCTACCAACTGCTCTATACTGACAAACTTACCATTCTCTTGGCGCCAGGCCACTATAGCTTGGGCTTTCTTCTCCCCGATACCCTCAAGCTGGGCCAGGGTTTCTATATCGGCGGTATTGATATTGACGGTTTCCAACTTGGCGATTTCGGCTCCCGACTCGAGTTCAGTTTCAGCAAAACTCATAGGAGCGGCGAGGCAAACCAGCAGCAGGGAAAAAATTAGAGAAATCAGAGGCTTCATAACAACGTCCTTTTATTGATTGAATTGAAAGTAAATGCAACCGCACGCGACTTCCCTCTGCGCACAATTGAAGCCTACAAATTCAGACGCCTAGCCGGCCAGTGTCAAAAGGCTGAAATTGTTGTACGAAAAATCCCACAGATTATTGCGCCACGGCCGCCAAGAAAGCTTGACGGCCGTGGCGACAAACCCCTACTGACCGGAAATATCCTTAGCGCCCCAATGAGGAAAGTGTTTCCGCACCAAAGCGTTAAACTCCAGTTCAAATTCGCTGTAATGTTTGGTTTCGGTCGGTGTTGCTCCCAGAGCCTCAATAACCATACCGGCACCGACGGTTAGGTTGGTCAACCGGTCGATGACAATAAAGGCGCCGGTGGTGCGGTTAACCTTATATTGATCCACGACTACCGGTTGACTCAGTGCCAAACGTGCCACGGCTATGTCGTTCAGCTCCAACTTGTCCGCGGGCTGGTGCTCCTGAGTGTTGACGTTGACTTGATAGTCGATCGCCTCCACTGTGCCACTGACTACCTTGGTAGCAAACTTGAACAGGTATTCGGTACCGGGGGTGCAAGCCTTGTCCATCATCCAAACCAGATTGGCTCTCAAATGGTTGGTTTTGCTGACTTTATCACCGACATGTACCAGCATATCGCCGCGGCTGACATCGATTTCGTCAGTCAGTGTCAAGGTAACCGACTGGTCAACGAATGCCTCTTCCAAATCCCCGTCATAGGTGACAATGGATTTTACTTTGCTGGTTTTGCCCGAAGGCAAAGCCTTGATTTCATCGCCCGGCTTTACGATCCCTGAAGCGATAGTGCCACAAAAACCACGGAAGTTCAGGTTCGGCCGATTGACGTATTGCACCGGCATGCGGAACTGATCGAAGTTCTTGTCGGCAGACAGCTCTACTGTGTCAAAAATCTCCATCAGCGTCTGGCCCTTGTACCAAGGGCATTTTTCACTGCGGTTAACCACATTGTCGCCGTCAAGCGCGGACATAGGCACGAAGTGAATGTCCTGCATGCCCAGTTTCTCAGCGAAGCTCAGATAATCCGCCTTAATTTTTTCGAATACCTCTTCGCTGAAGTCCATCAAATCCATTTTATTGATGGCAACCACTATGTGCTTGATACCCAGCAAGGAAGCGATATAGCTGTGCCGCCGAGTTTGGGTCATAACACCATGGCGGGCGTCGATCAGTATCACCGCCAGCTGGCAGGTGGAGGCGCCGGTGGCCATGTTGCGAGTGTACTGCTCGTGCCCCGGAGTGTCGGCGATAATAAACTTGCGTTTGGCGGGAGAAAAATAACGGTAGGCCACATCGATGGTAATGCCCTGCTCGCGTTCAGCCTGCAGGCCGTCGACCAATAGCGCCAAGTCGACTTTTTCGCCAGTCGTGCCGTGCTTGGTGCTGTCGGAGCGCACCGAGGCCAACTGATCCTCATAGATCATTTTGGAGTCGTGCAGCAGGCGGCCGATAAGCGTGCTCTTGCCGTCATCCACACTGCCGCAAGTCAAAAGACGCAGCAATTCTTTCTGCTCGTGTTGAGCAAGGTAGGCATCGATGTCGGTGGCAATTAGATCTGACTGATGGCTCATAAGGCAATCTCAAAATGTTCGTTACTGTATGTCGATTTGTGTTTCATGTCGTTGCGGACGCTGCTCGAGACAGGTGAACGAAAGACGGGAAACGGTGAACGGTTGACGGAGAACGCAATAGCGGGAGTAGCGGTTTTCTCATTTCGCGTTCCCCGTTCATCGTTCTCCGTTCGCCGTCCTAGAAATACCCTTCTTGCTTTTTCTTCTCCATCGACGCGGAGCTGTCGCGGTCGATCACCCGGCCCTGGCGTTCGGAGGTGCGGGTCAGCAGCATTTCCTGGATGATTTCTGGCAAGGTGGTGGCTTGCGATTCCACCGCGCCGGTCAGCGGATAACAACCCAGAGTGCGGAAGCGCACCATTTTGTGTTGAATTTCTTCGCCCGGCTCGAGCGGCATGCGCTCGTCGTCCACCATGATCCAGGTACCGTCGCGCTCCACTACCGGGCGCTTGGCGGCGAAATACAGCGGCACAATGGGGATATTTTCCAGGTGGATGTACTGCCAGATATCCAGCTCGGTCCAGTTCGAGAGCGGAAACACGCGGATGCTCTCGCCTTTGTCGACCCGGCCGTTGTAAATGTTCCACAGCTCGGGACGCTGGTTTTTCGGATCCCAGCGATGGTATTTGTCGCGGAAGGAGTAAACCCGCTCTTTGGCACGGGATTTTTCTTCGTCCCGGCGAGCACCACCGAAAGCGGCGTCGAAACCGTATTTATCCAACGCCTGCTTGAGCGCCTGGGTCTTCATGATGTCGGTGTGCTTGGCGCTGCCGTGGGTGAAAGGACCCACGCCCATTTTCACGCCCTCTTCATTGATGTGGACGATCAAATCCCAACCCAGTTCCTTGATTCGGTTGTCTCGAAACTGGATCATCTCCCGGAACTTCCAGGTGGTATCTATGTGCATCAATGGAAACGGCGGCTTGCCGGGATAGAAGGCCTTTTGGGCCAAATGCATCATTACCGCGGAATCCTTGCCCACAGAATAGAGCATCACCGGATTGTCGAACTCGGCCGCTACTTCGCGAATAATGTGGATGCTCTCGGCTTCCAGCTGTTTCAGATGGGTCAGGTTATATTGCTCAGACATGCCGCTCACTGCCAATTGATCAAGGAGAATTTAGTGCCCGCCTATGCGGGCGAGGGCCATTATAAGGGAATTAAATGGCTTTCTCTAATGGGATAACTAATCAAATTCTTCTAAGCTTAGATTCGTGTTTTGGGACAGCTCGACGAAGATCGAAAGAGAAGCGGCCACGTTGACGCGAACTTTCACTCTGGTGAGGATTGAGGCGCGCCTCGGAATCCGCCATCGACTCACTGCTCAAAGAGTACTGATCGCGGGCAGTTTTAGCGCGGGTGAAAACGTTTAACAGATAATCGCCATCCTCGCTGGCGACGGCTTTGCGCATCCTCGACAAATTGTCGATAAACAAATCCAGAGCACTGACCACGCTGTCTTTATTGGCCCGCATTATGTCGTGCCACATGACCGGGTCACTGGAGGCGATACGAGTAAAATCCCGAAAGCCGCCCGCCGCGTAGCGGAAAATATTGGGGTTGTCGATGTCCTGCGCCAGAGTATCAACCAGGGAATAAGCAATCGCATGAGGTAGATGACTGGTGGCGCCCAGCACTTCGTCGTGCTCGGCCACCGACATGGACAAAACCTCGGCGCCCAGCGCCTGCCACATGGCGGTAACCAGAGCGAGATGATCGGAAGCGGTATTCGCAAGCGGCGTCAGGATTACCCGGTGTTGTTCGTACAAATCGGGGTTGGCGGCGGTAACGCCGCTGCGCTCGGAGCCGGCAATGGGGTGCCCCAGCACCAGTTGGGGTGGAGCCTGACCAAACACTTCTTCAGCGGCGCGCTCGACGCTGCCTTTGACGCTGGCACCGTCGGTAATGGTCACTTCCGGAGCCAGGCATTCGCGCGCGCTTTTTAAAACCTCGGTAACCGCAAGAGTCGGCACCGAAATAAAAACCAAGTCGCCCTGCCCCAACTCGGGCGCTATTTCTTCGAGCGACTGACAAACGCGATCCACTACCCCGAGTTTGAGAGCAGCGTCGCCGGTCTCAGCTTGACGCACGACGCCTATAGCTTGAGTGCAAACGCCGCGCTTTTTCAGGCCGGCCGCCAAGCTGCCGCCAATCAGCCCCAGGCCGACCACGACCAGTTTATTGATCAACGCTTGGGGCTGTGCTGGGCTCGGATCCATAAAATCGCCGTATTTCCGTGACTGGGGGCTCAAAGCACTGCTTTAGGGTAAGAGCCAAGAAGCTTGACGTCGGCCGCACGGCTGGCGACTTCTTTCAGGACTTTTTCCACTTCCGGATCCTGGGCGTGACCACTGAAATCGATAAAGAACACATAGGTCCAGGCGCCGGTGCGCGAAGGTCGGGACTCGACCCGAGTCAGGTCAATTCCGCAGCGGTGAAAAGGCTCGAGCAAGTTGTGCAACGCGCCCGGCTCATTGCGCATCGCCACCACCAGAGAGGTTTTGTCGGCGCCGCTGGGCGGTATTTTCTGGGTACCGATAATTAAAAACCGAGTCGAATTGTCCGGCTCGTCTTCAATTTTCTCCGCCAGAATTTTCAAGCCATAAAGCTCGGCCGCCATGGAGCCTGCAATCGCGGCGGCATTCCATTCACCCTTCAAG
>CAZKCY010000023.1:10868-13590 GCA_964551155.1 uncultured Marinimicrobium sp.
GCGCTTGGCGGCTTCGGAGTTGCTGCTGACCGCAATGCGCTCGGCTTTGGGGTAATGAGCGTCGAGCCACTTGCGACATTGCGCCAGAGACTGAGCGTGGGAATAAATACGGGTAATGTCGTTGACGCTGGTGACGTCGGAAATCAACAGATTCTGGTGAATGCGCAACTCCACTTCGCCGCAGATCTGAAGATTTGAGGTCATAAAATTATCGAGCGTATGATTGACCACGCCCTCGGTGGAGTTCTCCACCGGCACCACGCCGTAGTTGACCGCACCCGCTTCCACTTCGCGAAACACTTCGTCGATGGCGGAAAAGGGTAAAGCCAAAGCCGAGTAGCCGAAATGCTTGAGCGCCGCCTGCTGGGTAAAGGTGCCTTCGGGACCCAGATAGGCCACTTTAATGGGCTGCTCCAATGCCAGACAGGCGGACATAATTTCGCGAAACAGGCGCGCCATTTCTTCGTTGCTAAGCGGCCCGGCATTGCGCTCCATGGCCTTGCGCAAAACCTGGGCTTCGCGCTCGGGGCGATAAAACGACAGGACTTGCTGCTCCGGGTTTTGTGACTTCTTAACTTCAGCCACTTCCTGGGCACAGCTCGCCCGTTCGGAAATCAGCTGCCCGATCTGCTCATCAATGCTGTCGATCCGATCGCGCAGCTGGCGCAGTTTTTTGTCTTCGCTCATAGAAATTCGGCTTAATCTTTCAATGCGTGGACTGCTTTTGTAGGGTGGCATGGTCCGACACTTCGGCCGCCCACCGGCTGCCGGTATGTCAGCGCAATAATCGCTGGGCCGTGCCCACCCTACATATTCTTTCTCTTTTTACCTTTCTTTTACTCTTCGTCGACCAGCACTTCGCCGCTGTCTTCGTCCTCTTCGATGCGCTCCAGGCCGCGCAGGTGCTCGCCCGGCTTCAAGCGAATCAGACGCACGCCCTGGGTGTTCCGACTCAAAACTGAAACTTCGTCGACCCGGGTGCGCACCAGCGTGCCTTGATCGGTAATCAGCATAATTTCTTCGCCGTCCATCACCTGGACCGCACCCACCAGTGCGCCGTTGCGCTCGCTGGTTTGCATGCCGATCACGCCCTGGCCGCCGCGTCCCTTGGTGGGGAAGTCTTCGACATCGGTGCGCTTGCCGTAGCCCTGCTCACTCAAGGTCAACACCTTGCCGCCTTCCTGGGGAATAACCATGCCCACCACCCGCTGGTCCTCCGCCATGCGAATACCGCGCACACCGCGCGATACCCGGCCCATGGAGCGAACCGTGGATTCCTTAAAGCGCACCGCTTTACCGCTGCTGGCAAACAACATCACATCGGACTCGCCGTTGGTGATCGCCGTGTAAACCAGAGCATCGTTCTCGTCCAGCTCGATCGCCTTCAGGCCCACACTGCGGGGGCGTGAGAACTGGGTCAGAGGTGTTTTCTTGACTGTGCCGTTGGCGGTGGCCATAAAGATGAAATGATCTTCGTCGTAATTCTTGACCGGCAGAATTGAGGTAATTCGCTCGTCGTCATCCAGCGGCAGCAAGTTCACCACCGGTCGGCCGCGCGACTGACGCCCGGCGACGGGAATCATGTAAACCTTGAGCCAGTAAACCTTGCCGGCGTTGGTAAAGCACAAAATGGTGTCGTGAGTGCTGGCGATCAGCAAATGCTCGACAAAATCTTCGTCTTTTACCGAGGTCGCCGAGCGACCCATGCCGCCGCGCTTCTGGGCCTGATAGTCGTCCAGCGGCTGACTCTTGGCATAGCCGCCATGGGAAATAGTCACCACTCGATTTTCTTCGGCGATTAGATCTTCAGTGGTCAGATCCATGGTGGAGGCCATGATCTCGGTACGGCGCGCGTCGCCGTTGTCGCTGATCACTTGCTCCAGCTCTTCGCGGATCACTTTCAACAAGCGTTCCGGATCATTCAGAATGTCCAGATAATCGGCAATCTGCAGCAGCTTTTCTTCGTACTCGGCCAGCAGCTTGTCGTGCTCCATGCCGGTCAAGCGGTGCAGGCGCAATTCCAGAATCGCCTGAGCCTGGGCCGGAGACAAATAGTAGCGGCCTTCAACCAAACCGTAGTCGCCTTCTAGATCTTCCGGGCGGCAGGCGTTCTCGCCGGCGCGCTCAAGGAAGGGGCGCATGGCTTCGGCTTCCCAGGCCCGAGCAACCAGAGATTCTTTCGCCTCGGCAGGCGAAGGCGAGCTCTTGATCAGCTCGATGACTTCATCGATATTGGCGATGGCGACCGCCAGGCCTTCGAGAATATGGCCACGTTCGCGCGCTTTGCGCAGCAGGTAGACGGTGCGGCGGGTGACCACTTCGCGTCTGTGGCGAATAAACGCTTCGAGCAGTTCCTTGAGGTTCAAAATCTTGGGCTGGCCGTCGACCAGCGCCACTATGTTGATCCCGAACACGTTCTGCAGCTGAGTCTGGGCATAGAGGTTGTTGAGCAACACTTCGCCCGACTCGTTGCGCTTAACTTCTATCACGATGCGCAAACCGTCTTTGTCGGACTCGTCGCGCAACTCGCTAATGCCTTCGATTTTCTTCTCTTTGACCAGCTCGGCGATGCGCTCGATCAGGCGCGCCTTATTCAACTGGTAGGGAATCTCGTGCACGATAATGGTTTCGCGCCCGGTTTTGGCGTCCACCTCGACTTCGGCCTTGGCGCGGATGTAGATCCGACCCCGGCCGGTGCGGTAGGCCTGCAATATACCGGCAC
>CAZKCY010000024.1:0-13578 GCA_964551155.1 uncultured Marinimicrobium sp.
AAGCCGCCGAAAACGACGATAGAACTGGCTGTTAACTATACCGACAGTTGGGCGGTGTTGAGCTTCTTTGCCGGAGTAATTCGGCGCCAGGGGTAGTCAAAACTTTACACTGGCCACCACTGATCGGGCAACCCGCCTTTGCGAATCAGCGCCGCTATATCCATGCTCAAGGCGACGCCGGCGTGGACCAGTACCCCGCCCCAAATCGACAGCGAGCGCAGCGCCAGTATCCCGAGAAACAGCCCAAACAGAATCGCCCCGGTTGCTTCCAGCCACAGCTTGGGAAAATGAATCATCAAGTAAGGCACGCACATCACCCAGATGGCATTGGCGCCAATAGCGGGTCGAAGGGCGTGCAGCATGTAGCCGCGAAAGAAAAACTCCAGGGCTACAAACTGGCTCATATAGAGCAGTTCCCAGGCCAGAAAATCGAACCAGCTGCGCCCGGCTTGATCGTAGAAGGGGTAGTGCTCGACAAAATCCTCGCCCTGGCTGACCAGCACCACAAACACCAGAATCGGGCTCAGCAACAGCAGATAGCCCCGCCAGTGGCGCTGGGTTTCGCCCCAGCGCCAGCCGAAATCGAGCATTGGCTCGCGCCACAAATAGCGAATCAACAGCCAGGGCAATAGCAAATAGCAGATCAGATGCCAGCCGGTCCACCAGCTGTAGACAACCAGCTCCAGCCAACCGGCCCGCTGTAGCGCCCAGAGATAGGTGTTTTCCGGCAGTTCGTGCCAACTGGCAAAGGCTCGCAGCAGCGCATAGACGTTTCTGTCGTATTTGATGTAGTGCAGCAGCAATAAAAAAACGCACACGCTTGCTAGAGTCGCGAAGACCCGCCGTAACGCCTCAGGTCGAGAAAGGCTGTAGGAAGCGGGCTCGGCGTCTATTTCATCCAGAGCGCGGACAATATTGCGTGGGTTCAAAAAAACGGGCAACATTTTTTATTCCTGTAAGGCCAGACTTTGCGCTAAAAAGCCGTTATTTAAACCTATCTGGCGGCGATTTGCGACGTTCGGCCACAAAACCGATTAGTCTTCATTTTTGTAAGGCAGGTGTTTCCGGGCTTCGCGCATATAGGCTTGGATATGCTCGGCCTCCTGTTCCAGAAATCGGGCAACCGGAGCCCTGAATAGCGGTTCAGCCAGCCAGTGGTTGGAGTAAGTAGTTACCGGCTCAAAGCCTCGAGCCAGTTTGTGCTCCCCCTGGGCACCCCCGTCGAAGCGCTCCAGCCCCTGGGCAATCGCGTAATCGATGCCTTGGTAGTAGCAGGTTTCAAAGTGCAGAAAGTCGAATTCCGCCCGGCAGCCCCAGTAGCGGCCGTAAAGGGTGTTGCTGTCGCGCAGGAACAAAGCCGAGGCAATGCTGTGTCCCTGCCGATGAGCGTTGACCATTAAGCAGTGTTCCGGCAGGCGCTGACCCAACTGGTGAAAGAAGTCCCGCTCCAGATAGCCTCCGTGACCGCTGCGCTTTAGATAGGTGAGCTGGTAAAGCGCATAAAATCTGTCCCAGTCTTCGGTGCCAATTTGCTCCCCGGTCAGATGGTCAAACTCAAAGCCCTGGGCTGCCACTTGACGCCGTTCCTTGAGCAGGTTCTTGCGCTTGCGAGAATTCATCTGGCCGACAAAGTCGTCAAAGCTTTGATAGTCGCGGTTGTACCAATGAAACTGGCAGCCGGGCCACTGCATGGCGCCCTCTCTTACCAAAGCCTCGCTCAGTTGGGCTTCGGGAAACAGGCAGTGCCAACTGGAAGCGCCCAATCTCTGGCATTCCGTTGTTAACGCGAAGGCAACTTCTTCGAGCAGCTCCGGAGTAGAATTGGGGCTCAACAGTCGCGGCCCGCGACAGGGCGTAAAGGGAATCGCGCCGACCAGTTTGGGGTAGTAGTCGTAGCCGTGTTGGGCGTAAGCGTTGGCCCAGCCCCAGTCGAACACATACTCGCCGTAGGAGTGATACTTCAAATACAGGGGCATGGCCGCCCGCAGGTCCCTGCCCTCCCATAGCAGCAAATGATGAGGCTGCCAGCCGCGCTCGCGGCCCAGGCAGCCGCTGTCTTCCAGTGCCGACAGAAACTCGTGCCGGGCGAAGGGGTAGTCGCTGTCCAACAGCGCATTCCAGGGCTTGGCTGGTATCTGGTTGATGGCGTCAATGAATTCTATGGTCATAGCTCGAGCTCATCACTGCGCCGGCTCGAGCTCAAGGGGCGGCGCTCGGGAGTGGCGGATTGGTCTGGCGGTGGTATTCGCTGAACAGCTCCAAAAACTTGTATACGACCCGGCGCGCGTAGCGGTTCTCGGAGTTGGACAAAAATACCAGCCCCAACTGTAACTCGCGGTTGAACAGCAGTTCGGTTCGGGTGCCCTCGACCCAGCCGCCGTGGTGAATAAACTGTTTGTGCTGGCCAAAATCAAACATCCGCCAGCCCAACCCATAATGGATATTGCGCAGTTGTGGATGAAAGCGGTAGTTGGCCTGGCGGTTGCTGGTGGCCACCATGGGTCGGTGCAGTTCGTCGAGCAGCGCCGCGGGCAGGAACGGCTCGCGCCGCCCCATCTGCGCCAACAACCAATGCGCCATGTCCTTCACGCTGGCGTTGGCGCCGGCCGCCGGAGCCACGTGGTAGTACTCGGGTGTGACCGGCACCGGATGCCACTGGCCTCTGGCAATTTTGATGTGCGGGCTGGCATGGTTGGGATTGGCGAGAAAATTCTCCATGCCAAAAGAGGCTTGGGCCATGCCCAAAGGCTGGAACAGTTGCTGCTCCACGTAGCTTTCATAACTGTGCCCGGTAGTGACCTCGATTAAATCTCCCACCAGACTGAAGACCACATTTTGATAACTGTAACATTCCTGTGGTGGGCAGATGAAATCCACTTCACGAATACGTTGGATTACCTGAGGGTAGGGAATATTGGCTTCGATCAGGTTGGTGTAGGCCTGAGGCATAAGACCCGTGGTATGGGAGAGCAGGTTTTCCAGGGTAATTTTCTGCCCATAGTCGGGGTTTTTGAACCTGACGTTGGTTAAATGCAGGCTAATCGGCGTCTGCCACTCCAGATATTGATCGTGCACCACTTTAGCGGCCGCCGTGGCGGCGATGGTTTTGGAAACCGAGGCCAGGCGAAACACTGTGTCCGGCGTCACCGGAGCTTGTTCACCCAAGCGTCTTACGCCATAGCCCTCCAACAAGATGATTTCCCCGTCAGCGATAATCGCCATGGCGGCGCCGGGGATATGGGGCATGACTTCTTCGACGAGGTATTGCTCCAGCGCCGGGACAAAGTCTACCGGCTGGTGGGCAAATTCGTCGTCGCTCTGGACGGAAGCGGACAGCAGTGCCAGCAAGGCGAGTGCGAGCTGGAAAACTCGGGTTACAACCATGATTACGATTCGGATCAACTTGGGTCGGATCGACTTGAGAATGGGCGCAGGATAACCCCTGATGGCGCAAAAAAACAGGATGAAAAACCGCGCCAGCTACCCCATGACTCCGAAACTCCCAGCTAGAGGCCGGGCGTTTCGTTTTGGCTCTAGAGCGTCTTCAAGTATTCGACCAGATCCCAGCGTTGTTGTTCGGTCAAAGCTGGCAGTAGGGTGCCATCGGCCTGGGGGCTGCGACCGGCGCCGTACTCATGGCCACTGTTCAAGTCGCCCCGGCGGCTGGTGCGGAACAAAAAGCCCTCATAGCCTTGGGTGCGGAAGCCCACCTTCACCGGGTCGAACTCCCGGCTGCCGACCTGAAATTCATCCGGGCGGTATTCGCCCTCTTCCGGGTCCCCCGGCCGGCGTTTGGGCAATAGCAAATCGTACAGGCTGGGCACCGAGCCATTGTGCAGGTAGGGGGCCGTGGCCCAGATGCCATTGAGTGAGCGGGCTTTATAGGCCAGCAGTGAGTTCTAGGGTCGGCTGGTGGTATCGGGGTTATAGTTGCCGGCCTTTATGCTGGGCAGTATGTCGTTGTCGAAAAATGACAGGCCTAGAGTGTAAAGCCAGTCCAGCCCGCGTCGGACGGGATTCTTGTCGGCGTCGGGAGTGGCTACCACCCCTTTAGTGACTGAGGTGAGAATCTGCACCACGGGCGCCCACTCTTCTACCACCACCACGCCGGCATCGGTTTGTTGGTAGGTGTTGGTGAAATTGCCCGCCATGCCTTTGTAGTTGACGCTATTTTCGGCCATGGCCGGGTCGGTGCCGAGCATCTCCAGACTTCCCATCCGGCCTACCACCATCCGATCCCAGGCTTTGGGATCGATCACCTGGTGGCAAGAGCCGCAGTAGCGGGCGTAGATGCGACCGCCCCGGGCGGCTTTTTCCCGGTCAATGGTACCCAATATTTCCTCGGGCCAAGCGGGCGAGCGCAGCTTTCCGACGTGGGCCTCGAGGCGCTGCAGGTTGATCAAATCGACGGACGATTTGAACGATACTCTTTGTTGCTTATTTTTTTGCCCCGTCAAATAGGCCGACAGGCTGAAGCCCGGTTCCTTGGCTTGCCAATCCAGTTGTGCGAAAACCCCGATGACTTCGCCGGCATTGCGCCCCAGAGGGCCCACCCCGGCGTTGGCGGCCAGGCCATTCCACTGTACGTAGTCCGAATGGGTGATGTCCCACAGAAAGGGATAGCTGACCGGAGCGTTGGGTTCGTTAAAAATCTGATCGCGCAGGCGCAGCATGTCTCGCCGCGATAAACCGGGATAGCCCGGCTCCTTGGCCTGCAGGCGCCGGGCTATCAGACGGAATTCATCGTCACCGATAATCGTGTTGTCCATATCGGCGAGCACCAGGTCGACTTGCTCGATGGTCAAAAGAGGTTCGTTCTTGGGGGAGAAAGCTTTGAGCAGTAGGCTGTGCAGTTGCTCCCGGTTGAGTACGTGCTGCAGCACCCGATTGTAGATCCGCCCGAAAGCATCCAGGCGTGCATAGCCATAATCGATTTTGCTGTGGTTGACGGTGTTGTAGAGTTGGATCGACTCGCTCCACTGCTCGAGATCCGCAACCACTTGCTCGGCCTCGCTATAGTCATTGTTGCGGGCCAGAACTCTTTCTATAAATCGTTCCCGTTTAGCTGAATCCGCGCGGGTGCTGAGCAAGGCTTGTTCCAGTCCGGTCAGAAATCCGACCATGTCGGCCATGGCCGGGCCGCCGTCGATGCGAATGGCTTGGCCCTGGTAATTTACCTGACCGGTATGACAGGCGGCGCAAGTAAAGCCCAGATAATCCTTGCCCTGATAGTTGTCTTTGGCAAAGCCGACCGGCAAGCCGTCCGGGTTAAAGAAGGTTGGTTTCTGAGGCAGGTAGCGGTAGCGATCCATGTTGGCAGCGGAGCGAAATAGCTTCTCTGAACTTTGCTGTTCCAAGGCTACGAACAAATCGTAGGGCAGCAGGTTGGAACCCTGAGTGGCGTTGTAATACCAAAGGCTATCGGCAATATCCCAACCCTGATCAAGGTATACCGGGGTGCTGTAGCTTTCGCCAAAAGCCCCTTCGGCCATGCCGATGGCTCCGCGATTCGGGTCGTCGTCCCAGTGCTGGTAGAGTTTGCCTCCGGCGAACAGCGCCGCCAGAGCAAAAAAAACCACCAGCGCTGATCGAATCAGCCATTTGTTTTTCAAAAATGTGAAATGAACGCGTTCGCGTGAAGGAAGGATGAGCATAGTCCCGCTCCCGATAGTTATTCCCTAACACTGCTCAAAGGCAGGGAGATATTATTTTTAGCGGGTCGATTCTAGCAGAGTTGTTTTGGACAGGAATAGCCGCTCAGCTCAGGCCAGCGCCAACAATATCAGTCCGACTGTCGCGTAAAGAAAAATGAGCATCCAGAAGGCTTGAGGCGCCTCGTCTTTTTGGATCAACCTAAAGCCCCGCACTTCGCCTTTGGCATAGGCGTAAATCACATAGACAATCAGCAGTGTGGCAATGGCGACAAGCAGTAGCATGGCGATCAGCCCTTCAGCGGCTCAGTTCAGGTGGCGTTGGCATCGGCGCAGGTCTGGCAGTCTGTTAAACACCCACCACTTTTTTCTGGGGCTGGGGCAACTCCGGTAGATTTGTGGTGGTCATGAGTAGGCCTTTTTGATAGTACTGAGTGCTTTTTTGGTGCTCGCCCAGATGAGCCAGCAGGCGTGCGAGTTCAGCGCAAGTTTCCGGTTTCTGCTGTAGACCCAAGCTGCTCTGGAAGTAATCCCGCGCCCTACCCCACAGCTCATTGCGCAGACTGAGCCGGCCCAGGGTCAACATCAGCAAGGCATCGCTGGGCCGCTTCTTGAGCCAGTTTTCGGCAGTCAGTAATTGCTGCTGAGGATCGGGGCCGCCGATCAAACCGTATAAATGCACCAGTTGGGGGTGCCAATTTTTTTCCAGCGTCTTGCGCACCAGCGCCTCGGCTTCCCGGTACAACTGGTTGTCAACCAGTTGACTGGCGTAGCAAAAAACCACCTCTGGCTCCTTTTTCAAGTCGCCGGGTAGCTGGTCCCACTTCTGCTGCAGTTGCTTGAGTGCTTCTTTGTCTGAGCCTTGGCGGGCGCGCTGACCGGCTCTTTGAAGCAGGGCCAGATGCATTTGCGCTTCCAGTTGCTTGAGCTCCTCGTCGCTGTAATTGCCATAACTGCGCAGGCTGGGCAACAGTTGCTGCATGGCGTCCCAGTCTTCCAATGCCAGGTATACCTGGCGCAGTAAATCCAGAATCACCGGGTGCTGTGGAGCTTTGCGCTTGATGCGCTCAAGGGTGGCCAGACATTGTTCGTAACGTTTGCTCATCAACTGCATGCGGGCCTGGGTAAGGGCAACGGCCAGCTCACTGTTGGGGCTGCTTTGCTCGGCTTTGTGAAGCAGCTCCAGAGCGGTTTTGCGATCGTCCATTTCATAGGCGCAGCGAGATGCGGCCAAATAATTGATCAGCGGCGTATCGGCCTTGTCGGCGGCCTTTAATAGCTTGCGCTGGGCCTGCTTCCAGTTGCCTTCGATAAAGTCGATCAAACCTTCGGTGGTGCGTTTTTGGGCCCGACTATTGGTCATCAAACCGCCCGATAATCGTCGCCCGAGGGTTAGCGTGCCGCGCACCAACCGAACCACAAAACTGATTAGCAGGAGCGTGCCCAGGAGCAATAGCAACGCCAGCCAGAAACTCATTTCGACGCTGACATTGCCCAGGGCTATCAGCACATAACCACTGTCGGCGCGCATGGCACCCAGGGTAAGAGCCCCGAGGAGCATGGCAATGACCAGTATCAGCAGGGTTCGTTTCATGCGCCTTCGCCCTCCTCGGCAGCCTGTTGTTCATCGGAGGATTCGGGCTCCGAAACTTGGTGCAGGCGCTTGATATGGGCTTGCAGTCGCGACAGAGGTTCGCTCAGATCCGGCAGTGACTGGGTGAGGGAGGTATCCGCCAGTTTCAGCAATTCTTCCTGAAACGCTCGCGTTTTGGGGTTCAAGGTGTAATAGCGCTTCATCCAGTCGGCAGCGCGCCGCAAATTGGCGCTGAAAATTTCCGGCTGGTCGCGCAGCAGCGCTACCTGAGCTTGTTCCAGCATCAGGCGCAGGTTCTGGCGCAGGTAAAACTGCTCCGCCGGCGTGGCCAGAGCTTCAATGGGCTTGTCGTGCCGGCGAATGCGCAAGTGATCGCCCAGTTTGTCCTGCAGTTGCTGAAAGCTTCGCCCCACCTGATATTTGATTTTGGCCCAAGTGCCGGCTTCAGAGTCGGGTGCCGGTTCGGCCTGAGTGTCCCCCTCGGCTTGCTCGCCGCGTTCCATGGGTTCTATTAGGGGTAACTGATCCAACTGTTCCGAAATGGCCATCAATTGCAGATACATGCCTTCCTTGTCGATTTCGTCGGCCAGTTTTAGCGCGTTGATGTCGCGTGCCAAAGCGCGCCTGACCGGAAACAGATCGCTGTCGCTCAAATTGTCTAGAATCCGATCGGCAGCTTGGGCCAGCGCAAGCGCGTTGCTGGCGTCGTTTTCCATCAGCAGGCGCTGATTGGCGAGGCGCAATAGGTATTCAGCTTCCGCCAGTTTCCAGTCCTGGCGGTTGGTGCCGGTAATGGTATTGAGCTTGCGGTCAGTGTTGTTCAGCCGTTGCTGAAGACTTTCCAGTGCTTGGCCGCGCTCCTGAGCCTGCTGCTCTAGCTGCTCGAATTGCTGCTCGAATTTCTGGCTCAGCTGCTGAGTCAATTGTTGGCGCAGTTGGGCAGGTTCGACTCGATTGTCGGGCTGATTTTCAAGGCGCTGGCGGAGAGTTTCAATTTGGCTTTGCAAATCGGCCAGTTGCTGCTGGCTCTGCGCGCTTCCGCCCGGATTTTGTTCTAGGCGCGCTTGTTGACCCAACCGCTGTTCCTGCCAAAGGTACCAAAAGCCATAACCGGAGGCGGCCAGCAGGGCGACTAAAACCAGCAGCGTCAACCAGAGGCCGGCGCGGCCTTTCTTGGGGCCCTGCTTGTTGGAGCCCGACTTGGCCTTCGACTGGTCGGAGTTTTGCTGGTTTTCGGGCGCTTTGTCGGTATCGGCCGTCTGCGTATCGCTGTTGGGATCTTGGGTCACGGCGGTGTTCCTTCGGGTTCTGTTATCTGGGTCGTGCCGCTTTCAAAGCGGCCAACATGCTGGTATCGGTGGCATTTTCGGCCTGAATAATTTTGTTAAAGCCCAGCTCGCGGGCTAGCTGAGCGACTCGCTCGCCTGGCACCAGTAGGATCGAGTTGGCCAGAGCCTCAGCGGCGCCGGGGTTTTCAAAGTTAACCTGCTCCAGCGCCTTCTGGTAATTGTGCAAACTCTCACCACTGTGTAAAGCAACCACTTGCCGGTGAGCTTCGAAAGCCGAAGCCATACTCGCTTTACCCAGTCGGCTGGCCGCCCCTTCGGGCATCAGGCGCTGATACAGTTCACAATAGTCTAGCTGAGCACCGCGTGCGCTGAGCACTTCGCCCAAATGCGGCCGACCGCCCAGGCCACGAAATATCAGTATACGCTGGTTGGCGACCCGTTCGGCTTTAAGCTCTTCGGTCTCCAGCAGTGTTTCGCTGTTCATGGCGCCGGCGGCATCTGTGGCTTGAACGCCAAAAGCGGCCAAGGCGCGAGCGGTTGCCGCGCCTACGGCAAAATATTCAATGCCGGTGGGCAATTGCGGCCAGTAGTCTTCCAGCCACTCCATGCCATAGGCGACGGCATTCTGACTGACGAAAATGGCTTTCTGGTAAAGATCGAAATCCAGAATTCGGTTTTTAATTGCCCGGATCTGGTTCGGCTCAGTGACCGGAGCCAGCTCCAGCAAAGGTACTGAGAGCGCCTCAGCGCCCTCGGCTTGCAACAGCTTGCACCAGGGCTCGGCTTGCTGAGCCGGACGGGTGACCAGGACCCGCAAGCCGCTTAATGAGCCCATTTTTTTACGCGTCCCGCTCTCGTACTTCGGCGAGAATCCGCTCCGCCCCGGCGGCCAGCAGCCGCTCGGCCAGTTCTATGCCCAGGGCCTCGGCCTGCGCCACCGGACCACGGATTTCGTCGAACAGCACCTGATCGCCCTCGGGCGAACCCACCAAACCCCGCAGCCAAAGGCCCTCCTTCGTATGCAGCGCATAAGCCCCAATGGGTACTTCGCAACTGCCCTGTAGGCGGCGGATCATGCCCCGCTCGGCTGCCAGGCGTTCGGCGGTGAGTGAATGATGCAGAGGCATCAGCTTGGCGATGGTATCCCGATCGTCGGTGCGGCATTCGATGCCCACCGCACCCTGACCGCCGGCGGGCAGACTCTGTTCGGGGGTTAAATAGGCGGCGATCCGATCGTGCAGCTCCAGGCGCTGAAGGCCGGCGGCAGCGAGAATAATGGCATCGAACTCGCCTTCGTCCAGTTTGCGCAACCGGGTTTGGACATTGCCGCGCAGGAAATTCACCTTGAGGTCGGGACGCGCGGCCAGAATCTGACACTGACGGCGCATGCTCGAGGTGCCTACTATGCTGCCCTCGGGCAACTGATCCAGGCCGGAAAACTGGTTCGAAACAAAAGCGTCGCGAGGGTCGCCCCGCTCGCAAATTACCGGCAGCCCCAGGCCTTCGGGAAATTCCATCGGCACGTCTTTCATGGAGTGCACGGCTATGTCGGCGTCATCGTTCATCAGAGCGTTTTCCAGCTCCTTGACGAACAGACCCTTGCCACCCACTTTGGCCAGCGGAATGTCCAGAATCTTGTCGCCGCGGCTGGTCAGGGGCACCAGCTCGATTTGCAGGCCGGGGTGGTGGCGTTCGAGCTCGGTTTTGACATATTCGGCCTGCCAGAGAGCGAGCAGGCTTTTGCGGGTGGCGATGCGCAGTGGGCGGGTTTCAGACATAGGATAAGAGCCGTGGTTGATCCAATTGCTTAGCGGATCGGACATGATACCAGAGCTCGGTGGGCTTGACCCCGACCTAGCCCTCGGCGCATAGGAATCAAAGTTTTTGCAGCAGTTGTTTGAGCTCGGCGGCGTGGCGACGGCTGACTTGCGGGCGGGCCTCGGTATCCGCCAGGCGAACTTGATACTGCCCCTGAGGAGTGCGCTCCATGGCTTGGATATGGGGTGCCGAAACCAGAGTGTTGCGGTGAATGCGCAACAGTCGATCGCCGAATTCCTGTTCCAATTCTTTCAGGGTCTCATCCAGTAGATGTTCGCCCTTCAAATGATGCACGGTGACGTATTTCTGGTCGGCCACGAAATAGCGCACCTCCTCGAGCGGAATAAGCTCGACGCCGCGCCGGGTTTTGGCGCTGATGTGGCTGCGCGAGGGCTTGTCGGGCGCCGGACCGCGGGCGGCAGCGCGCTGCAGCTTGTTGGGCTTGCGGGCCTTTTCCAGCACTTCGAGCAGTTGCTCGGCACGCACCGGCTTGAGCAAATAGCCCACCGCTTGAGTACCGAAGGCATCCAGCGCGTATTCGTCGAAAGCGGTACAGAACACCACCGCCGGAGGGTCGTCCAGAGCGGCGATCTGGCGCGCCGCTACCAAGCCGTCGTCGCCCGGCATGCGCACATCGAGCAGCACCACGTCCGGGTCCTGTTCGGCAATCGCAGCGAGGGCAGCCGCGGCGCTGTCGGCCTCGGCCACTACGCGGTAGCCTTCAATATTCTCCAGCATACGTACCAACCTCTGGCGCGCCAGAGCTTCGTCGTCGACAATCAGCAGATCCAATACATCCATGGCTTATTGCTCCAGCGGATAGACAATGACCAGAGTAAACCTACCGTCTTTGCTATCTTCGGACAAGCGTGCCGCCTGGCCGTAGTGGGCCTGAAGGCGGTGGCGAATATTGTCCAAGGCCATGCGGTTGTGACTGCGCCGCTGATGCAAGCTGGGTGGTGGCAGTGGGTTGTCGATCCGAATCACCAACTGCTGGTCGGCGCGGGTTATTTGAATGTCGATTTCTCCTCCGCCGGTGGAGGGTTCCACGCCGTGAAAAACCGCGTTTTCCAACAGCGGCTGCAACAGCATAGAGGGAATGGTGATTCCCCTGGGCAGGTCCTCCAGGCGCCAATTAACCCGTAAGCGATCACCCAATCTCAGCTGCTCTATGTCCAGGTAACCTCGGCACAACTCCAGTTCCCGCTCCAACGGAATCAGCGCCGGTTCCGCCAGGCTGGCACGAAACAATATTGCCAGATCCTCTACCGCGCGCTCGGCCGAGGCCGGATCTACGGCAATCAAGCTGGCAATACTGTTCATACTGTTGAACAAAAAGTGGGGTCGGATGCGCGATTGTAGGGCTTGAATTCGAGCCTGAAGCTCTGCCCTTTGTTGGTTGCGCAACTGCTGCTGTAAATAGAGATAGCGCAGGCCTATACCCGCGAGAATGGCTGCGGTCAGAAGGTTGCCCGCTAGCTGCCAGTAGTCCAGAGTCAGTGGCTGGTTAAAGTAGCTGCGTATCAGCAGTTGGCCGGCGATGGAGAACACTAGCGTAACCACCAGCACTAGACCGTAACTAGTGGCACCGGCGCGCAACGGATTCCAGCGGCGCAGATAAGGCCTCAGTCGGCACAGCAAGACCGCGCTTACCAACACCACCCACTGTACCTGAAACGACACCAGTGCCAGCACTTCCCAGCTAATTTGTGCCAGTCCAGTGCGGGTCACAGCCAGCAGCAAGGCCAGCAGCTCGGCGACCAGCACCAACAGAAGCACGGCTTGGGGGGCACACAGATCGGGCAGAAAATCGCTCGCCGGAGGGGCGTTTGTTTGGCGACGGTCGCGATTCTGGGCGGTTGGAATCTCGGTCAAATCAGCCCCCTGTGGCTGGGTGAACTGGGCTATAATGCGCCGGTTTTTTACTAGGCTTTAGTGTGCAGGAGACTGAGTTCGGGCCCTGCCCCCGCCGGCTCTGGCCTGTTATCCTACGCTAAATCTCGGGCGCGGCTAGCATCCGGGCACCAAATTGCGATCCACATCAAATCAGCGAGTGACTTCATGACCGAGACCGAGCAGAAAAACCAGTCCTGGGGCGGCCGTTTTACCGAGCCCACCGACGCCTTTGTCGAGCGCTTTACCGCTTCGGTCGGGTTTGACAAGCGTCTCTATCGTCAGGACATTCAAGGCTCCATAGCCCACGCCACCATGCTCGCCGAGGTGGGCGTGCTCAGCACCGAAGAGCGGGATCTGATTATCCAAGGTCTCGAAGGCGTGCGCGCCGATATCGAAGCCGGCAAGTTCAACTGGTCGGTGAGCCTCGAAGATGTGCACATGAACATAGAGGCGGCATTGACCGAGCGTATCGGCATCGCTGGCAAGAAGCTGCATACCGGCCGCTCGCGCAACGACCAGGTGGCTACCGATATTCGGCTCTACCTGCGCGATCAAATCGATTTGATCGCCGCCGAACTGACCCGTTTGCAGCAGGGCCTGGTGGCTCTGGCCGAGCGCGAGGCGGACACCATCATGCCCGGCTTCACCCATTTGCAGACCGCCCAGCCGGTGACTTTTGGTCACCACCTGCTGGCCTGGAATGAGATGCTGCAGCGCGATTACACCCGCCTGCTCGACTGCCGGGCGCGGTTAAACCAGTCGCCGCTCGGCGCCGCCGCTCTGGCGGGCACCACTTACCCCATCGACCGGCATCAGACCGCTCAGCTGCTGGGCTTTGACAGGCCCACCGCCAACTCGCTGGACTCGGTCAGCGACCGGGATTTCGCGATCGAATTCTGCAGCTTCGCCAGCATCCTCATGACTCACCTGTCCCGCGCCAGCGAAGAGCTGGTGCTCTGGACCTCGGCCCAGTTCGGTTTTATCGATCTGCCCGACCGTTTCTGCACCGGTTCTTCGATCATGCCGCAAAAGAAAAACCCCGACGTGCCCGAACTGGTGCGCGGCAAAACTGGCCGGGTTAACGGCCACCTGATCAGCTTGCTTACTCTGATGAAATCCCAGCCGCTGGCCTACAACAAAGACAACCAGGAAGATAAAGAGCCGCTGTTCGACGCCGTCGATACCGTCAAGGACTGCCTGCGCGCCTTCGCCGATATGGCTCCGGCAATTCGCCCGCGCAAAGAGGCCATGCTGGAAGCGGCCAAGCGAGGCTTCTCCACCGCCACCGATCTGGCCGACTATCTGGTGCGCAAAGGCACGCCCTTCCGCG
>CAZKCY010000025.1:0-7740 GCA_964551155.1 uncultured Marinimicrobium sp.
TCCAGTCTGGTCTGTTTGGCGGGTTGGCTGACCCTCGAGCCGATGTTTCTGGCGTTGGGCGCGACTCCCGACCTGATTCCGCTGATTCGCGACTATATGACCCTGTGGTATTTCAGCGCGCCCTGCCTGTTGGTACCCATGGTGGGCTTGTCGGCTTTGCGGGCCATGGGACTGAGCCAGATTCAGGGCTATTTGATGGGCTGCGCGGCGCTATTTAACGCCGCGTTGGATCCGCTGCTGATTTTCGGCCTCTGGGGCTTTCCAGCTCTGGGGCTGCAGGGCGCGGCCTTGGCGACGCTGATAACCCGCATTCTGATCCTGCTGGTGACCCTCTACATTTTGGGTTTTCGAGTGCATCTGCTGGTCAACCCGCTGGTGCTGGGCAAAGAGCTGCGCCGCTCCTGGGCGGTCATTGTCCAGGTGGGGCTGCCCGCCATGGGCGCCAACGTCATAGTGCCGCTGGCGAGTGCGGTGATTATTACCATGGTGGCGCGCTACGGCACCGATGCGGTAGCGGGGCTGGGTATCGCCATGCGGGTCGAGCCTTTGATGCTGATTGTCTTCTACGCGCTCTCAGGCGTAGTGGGGCCATTTTTCGGCCAGAATCTCGGGGCTGGGCAGTACTCTCGGCTCAAAGAGGCCCTAAGGGTCTTGACGGTGTTTTGTTTGGCGTTTGGGTTGCTGCTGGCGCTATTGCTTTGGCTATTCGGCGGAGCTATTGCCAGTTTGTTCAGCGATCACCAGGAGGTGCTCTCAGTGGCCAGTTTTTATCTGGCGGTGGTGCCGATCAGCTATGGCACCTATGGCCTGGTGATGTCGGTGAACGCCGCTTTCAACGGCCTGGGTCGGCCCTGGCCCGCCATGCTGCTCTCCGCCAGCCGGGTGGTGTTGGTGTTTTTGCCTCTGGCGCTGCTCGGCCAGTGGCTTTGGCAATTGGAGGGCATCTTTGTCGCCACCCTATTGTCCAATATTTGTGTCGGTGCCTGGGCCTGGTTCTGGTTGCGGCGCCATCTGGTCCAGTTGAGTCGCACCAAGGTCGAGGAAAACTCCGGGCAGCAGCTTGAGCAAAATTGGTAGAGACGCGATGCCTGTAAAAAACACCGCCAATTGAGTCGCGCGGCGATATCGGCGAGAATAGCGCCAATTCAAGATTCAGACCCTTGCCAGCCAGTCGCGGTCTCCCACGCAGTTATATTTTCCGTTTCGAATCAGAAGACCTAATTAATGAGCCAAAGCAATATTAAGCCAGAAGTCAGCAAACGCCGGACTTTTGCCATCATCTCGCACCCGGACGCCGGTAAAACCACCATGACCGAAAAGTTGCTGCTGCTCGGCAACGCCATTCAGTTGGCCGGCTCTGTCAAGGGCAAGCGCGGTCCCCATGCCAAGTCCGACTGGATGAGCATGGAGCAGGAGCGCGGCATTTCCGTAACTTCCTCGGTGATGCAGTTCCCCTACAAAAACCGGATTGTGAACCTGCTCGATACCCCCGGGCACGAAGACTTTTCCGAAGACACCTACCGCACTTTGACCGCCGTGGATTCGGTGTTGATGGTGCTCGATGGCGCCAAGGGTGTGGAAGATCGCACTATCAAGCTGATGGACGTATGTCGGCTGCGGGATACCCCGATTCTGTCGTTTATCAACAAGATGGACCGGGAAGCCAAAGAGCCGGTGGAACTGTTCGATGAAATCGAGTCGGTATTGAAAATTGTCGCTGCGCCCATCAACTGGCCGCTGGGCATGGGGCAGGATTTTAAAGGCGTCTACAACCTCTATACCGATACCATTCACCTCTACCAGAAAGGCCAGGGCCATACGATTTCCGAGGATCGGCAAATCAAGGGGCTGGACAGCGACGCGGCCACCGAATTGCTGGGTGGCGACGCCGACAGCATTCGCGAGGAAATCGAATTTGTGCGCGGCGCCACGCCGGAATTTTCTGTCGAGGAATATCTGGCCGGGCGTATGACTCCGGTGTTTTTCGGTACCGCCCTGGGCAATTTCGGGGTGCGGGAAATGCTCGATAATTTTGTCGAGTGGTCGCCCAAACCGCTTGGGCGCGAAGCCAAAGAGCGCTTTGTCGAGGCCGAAGAGCCGGCCATGACCGGCTTTGTGTTTAAAATTCAGGCCAATATGGACCCGCGCCACCGGGACCGGATTGCCTTTATGCGCATCTGTTCGGGCAGTTATCACCAGGGCATGAAGATGCGCCATGTGCGCATTGGCAAAGACGTTAAAATCGCCGATGCCGTGACTTTTATGGCCGGCGAGCGCAGCGCTGTCGAAGAGGCGCTTGCAGGCGATATTATCGGCCTGCACAACCACGGTACCATTCAGATTGGCGATACCTTTACTGAGGGTGAAAACCTCAAATTTACCGGTATTCCCCACTTCGCACCGGAACTGTTCCGCCGTATACGCTTGAAAGACCCGCTCAAAACCAAACAGCTGCAAAAGGGCTTGCAGCAGCTTTCGGAAGAGGGCTCCACCCAGGTATTTTTTCCGCTCAACAAAAACGACATAGTAGTGGGCGCGGTAGGCGTGCTGCAATTTGAAGTAGTCGCTTACCGCCTCAAAGACGAATACAAGGTCGAGGCCATTTACGAGCCGGTGAACGTCTCCACCGCCCGCTGGGCCGAATGCGATGACCCCAAAAAGCTGGAAGAGTTTAAGCGCAAATGCGCGGAAAACCTGGCTTTGGATGGCGGCGGCCACTTGACCTATTTGGCGCCTACCCGGGTCAATTTGTCGCTGACCGAAGAGCGTTATCCGGACGTTAAACTGCGCGCGACTCGGGAGCACTAGGGGTCATGCTCGCAACTTTGCTATTGGCCATAGTGGTATTTGCGCTGGTGTTGGGCTTATTGTTTTGGGCGCGCAGACCCAGCTACCGGATTCAACGCTCGAATGTGATTGCGCTGCTCGAGTTGGTGTTGAGCGGTCAGGCGAGCGAAAACGACTGGCGGGTATTCTCTTGCGTGCCTTTGAGCCACGATCCCGAACTGGCCCGAATTCGCCAGCAGTGTCTGGAGATTGAGGAGCGCGAGTATCTGGGCGCTCGACCGCCGGGATTTCTGTTTCGGGAGCAGGGGCTGGAAGAGTTGCAGGAAATTCTCGAGCAATTGCGAACTGCTTCTCCACCGGTCGTCAAACAGGCTTAGCGCCCGCGCTATTAAGTTGGGTATACTCGTTTAGGTGCACTATACGGGCAGCAAAACGCGCGATTAAAGAATAATCCAATTCCGGGGAGTGACTAGCGAGTGAGTCTTGCGAACGACAACAAAGACCTGGTTTGGGATCTGAATGCGTTTGCTCAAAGGCAAAAAGCCTCTGATTTTGTGATGAGCTTCGAGAACCGGCTCTGTGTTTACTCCGGCTCTGTGGGCCAACTGTACACCAACTACAATATTTTCTTTCCCAAGGAAGAAGACCGCAAGCTGGTTATTCTTCCCAATCCTTACGCGCCTCACGATACTTTCAACGGAATTCCCGACAGCGCCATCAGCGCTACTGGGCTGTGCATATTGCCGGCCAGTCAATCCAAGGATTTATTGCTGAGGATTCCATTTCGAAGCGGCAAGGCACAGTTTCGAACCGTGCCTTTGCAAGTTGGTTTGCGCGTGGTGGGCCAGAGCCGACCGCCGGAGCGGCCCTTTCTGCCGGTGTTAATGAAAGGGGATTTGCGCGAGTTGGACTCTTCCACACCTTGTCTGCATCTGCACTCGATACATCTGGAACGCTTGAGCGAGCATTCGATGCTGGAGCGCGACGGCATGCGCAAGGTGATTCAACAGCATTTGGGCAGCCTTTAACAGACTGTCAGGCATTCAGCCTTCAGCGGGCTCGGGACAGCAGGAGCGCGAAGTTCGCTTCCTGCTGTCCGGTATCAAGTTAATCGGGCAGAACAAAGGTAAAGGGCACCGAAAACTCGTAGACCTGGCCTTGTATGGCGCTTGGGATTTCCGCAAAGGGTGCCGAGTCTTCAATGGCATCAATCGCGGCCTCATTGATCAGGCGATATTCCGATTCCTCGAGGATCTCGGTGCGTACTATCTGGCCAACTCGGTTGATGATGACCGATACCCGTACTTCCCCCTGCTGGTTGCGCTGCAGTGCGCGGCGCGGGTATTTGGTGTTGCTCTGGATGCTGCGCATCAGATCGGAGAAGTAGACCTGTTGAGCGCGCAGGGATTCCACGGTAATCAGCGGCCCTTCGTCTTCCTCTTCCTCCTCTCGAGCGGCGACCGGCGGCGTAGACGTCTGTTCCGCGCGTCTTTGCGGCTGGGGTTCAGGCTCGGGTTCCGGTTCGGCAATATCTTCCGGATCGGCTCGCAATTCGGGGCGGGGGATGTCCAGCGGAGTCACGGCGGCAATGCCCATGCCCGCATCAGGCGCTGAGGGACGCTCTTCGGCGGCCAGGCGTTCGCTGCGCTCTTCTTCGGCTTCCGGTTCTTCGTCCGGCTCAAGCCAGGCCAGAATGGCTTGCCGGCGCCGCTGGGTGGGCTCTATAGCCTCAAACCGAGCGCGCAGATCTGCGTTCACCGCGCCGGCTTGCAGCAGGTTGGTTCGGTAGGTAGAAGAAAGCGGGACATTGCCGATCCAGGTTCTGAGCAGCAAATTAAAAAAATCGTCGTCGTTGATGGTATCCAAAACCACACCGTTCAGGGCTATCTCGACGCCCTCGCCCGGTTCCACGCTCAAGGCGACTACATCGTTTTGTTGCAATTTGCCTTTGAACGCATTCGAGAACCGAACCATATTGTCGGCTTGTTCCGTAAGAACAGCGCTGGTGTTATTGATCGCCATACCCTCGATCCACATACGGCTGAATCGGCGCGCCGCTATGCCGCTCGCGGAGGTGATTCGCAGCTCCATCCGCTTGCTGCCTTCCGCCGCCAATATGATGTTGCGATCATCGCTAACCGCTTCTAAATAAAGAGCACCGATGAATTGTTCACTGCCAAGTTCCTGGTGAGCAGCCAAACCATTAAGCTGGGACGCAGCCCAAGGCGTGGCGGTCCAGGCAAGCAAAAGCAGGCCGAAGAAGGCCCTATAGACTGAGGAGATACGCATAGTGTGAATTCCTGACTCGTCGTTATTATGCCCAAGTGGAGATTTTGAGCCGATGGTTAAACCATCCCCTACGCTCGAATAATACATCAAACTATCGGCTTTATCTGCTTATCGGCCAGGACACCAATAATCATTAGCCATAATTGATGCATTCTGTTCGCTCGCGATAATCGATAAGCGCGCCGGAACTGTGAACTAGGTCCGCTTTAGCGGCTTGGTGTCATAACCCTTGCCGGGACTTACTTGTCAGGCTTCCATCGCTGAGGCTATGATGCAAACGAAAGATGGGCCGAGCGATGATGTCTGCAGAACCTTGAGCAGAGCCCTTCGCCGGCCAGGGAGCTGGACCTCCACACGCTAAATCCAATAAGAAAAAGTCGGTCTACCCACCCGGCTGAGCCAGGAACAGCTATGGAAATAAAACCCCTGCATAAGTTTCCCCGGGACACTCTGGAACGATGGTTGTTGACCATACCCTTTTATAAAACCGTCAAACAGCAAGACAACTGGCAATTTGAGGTGTTGTTACAGCACTCGCGCATTGCCTGCTTTTCGCCCGGAGAAGTCGTGTTGCAGCAGGGTGAACGCGATTATTGGCTGTATTTTTTGCTCAAGGGCCGCTTGCAGGTTTATCCCGACAGTTCTCTGCAAGGCGAGCCGGTCAATGTGATTACCCCCGGTGAAGTTTTTGGAGACCTCGCCATGCTGGTGGGCAGCGCCCGCACTGCAAGCTTGGTCGCCGACCCAAGTACCCGTGAAGTGATGGTTTTTGCCTCGGATTTTAGAATTTTTGGGGATTTGGCCGCTACTCAGCCCATTAGCCTGCAAACCAAGCTGACTTACTATCGCAACACGGTGCACAACTTACGCTGGAAGCTTGAGGTTTACCGAGCCCAAAACCCCCAGCACAGCTTTGCCAATCGTCACCGGCAAGTAAAGCTGTACACCGGCAGCAAAGACACCCAGGAAGAACTCGCCGCTCTCCATGCCCAGGCTCAGGCCCTGGCGCGCCTGCTGTTGGAGTGGAACGGAGAGTTTGGCAGCGCCGCCAATGAGCCAGAACCGCTGGTTCCCGATGGACCCTCAAAGCAATAGCCTGAGGCCGCTTTCAAAAATTTCCACCTGGAGCGCCGCGGCATTGGGATTAAAACCTGTGTTCCTGTGGGGCTAGCTCTGCCAGTCTGCTATGATTTCGGTTTGTTCTTCTACTCGACTGGCCCAATGAACTTTGACGAACTAAAGCTGTTGCCCGGCAGCCCTTTACAAATCCAGCTTTCCGATTCTACCGGCCAGCCAGTGCGCTACGCCAGTCGTTATATCGGCTGTATTCCCGGGCGGAGCCTGCTGCTGGCGGTGCCGCGGCTCGAGGGGAGGCTGGCGCGGTTTCGTCCGGGGCAGAAAATCCTTGCTCGCGCTATGATCGACAATGGTATTGGAGCTTTTGCCTGCGTAGTCGCCAGCCAAAGCTCTGATCCATACCCACTGCTGCACCTCAGCTATCCGAAAGCGGTTAGTTACAAAAGTATGCGCGGGGCTACCCGGGTATCGATCAATCAGCCCCTTACGGCTACCAACATCAGTACCCTAGACGATATTAAGGTAACGGGAAAACTGGCCGATATCAGTATCACTGGTGCTCGAATCGAACTTGAGAGGGTGCTGGGCGAGAACGGCGACCGGATTCAGTTGAACTTTCATGTCGATGTGGCCGGAATAGCGCGTGACTTGGCAATCGAGGCGGTGATTCGCTCGCGAGTGGAGCGCAGTACCCAAGAGCGGGAACAAAATCTGCCGGTAGTTTACGGAATTGAATTCATCGACGCCGATGAAGAGCGGCGCTTGCTGCTTTACGCCTATGTTTATGGCCACATTGTTCATGACCAACTGCCGACCACCTAAATTTCTTCTGATGCTGGTGCTCTGTTGCCCCGCAGCTACCCTGAGTGCTGTGGAGCTGGAGCAGCTGTGGGTGCCCAACACTTATCTGCGTCATTTACCGCGCCTGTACGACGCCGCGCAACTGGTTGAGCAATCTTCTCGCTGCCAAGAATTTTTGGAGGGGAGTATTGCGCTCGATCAAAGCAGCTTGGAGCACCCGGTTTTCCAATTTCGCTGTCGAGATGCGCAGCGGAAGACATACGGCCTTCTAGTGGATGGCCTAAGCCTCGAAAAGCTGGATGATACTCGCCCGGGAGGGACTATTAGCTTTGCCCAGCTGGAACAGGAATATCAACAAGAGCTGGAGCGCCAAAAGGAGCTTGAACGCAAACGTGCAGAACTGGCGGCCTTGAAGGAGCAAAAGCGGCAAGAGGCCGAGGCCCAGGCAGAGCTGGAAGAGCAGCGCAGACAGGAGGAGTTGGAGCGCCAGCGCCGCAGAGAATGGTGGGCCGAAGAACAGCAGCGCCGAGCGTTGTTGTGGGAGCAGTGCAGCTCGGCGCTAGAGCATCGGGTGGGAGCTATGGCAGCGCTGGAATGGTTGACAGCTTCGATGCCTGCCCAAGAGCTGAATGAAGAACTGGAAACCGGCGCCCAACCATCGATTGAATTCGAGTTCGACTTTAATGCCCAAGACCTGCATGGCCAAGCGCTTTACTATCGAGCCTGGTGCAGTATATCCAGCGTGGACGACTATCAGCTGAGCATCAAACCCAGACGCGATACTCA
>CAZKCY010000025.1:7750-12645 GCA_964551155.1 uncultured Marinimicrobium sp.
GAATGAGGAGGCAAAACCTTAAAAATAGGCAGCATTAAAAAAGGCGCCCTTTCAGGCGCCTTTTTTGTTTCCTCAGTCGCTTGAGCCGATTAAACGCTGCTTAGGCGCTGGCGGCGGTCTTTTTGCGACTGCGCTTGGCCGCTGCTTTTTTGGCCGGGGCCTTTTTAGCGGCGGTTTTGCGAGCAGTGGACTTCTTAGTGGCGGCCTTTTTGGTCGCGGTTTTCTTGGCGGTTGCCTTTTTAGCGGCGGTTTTTCTGGCGGGAGCCTTTTTCTTGGCTTTGGCAGCCGCCTTCTTGGAAGCGCTTTTGGCGCGTGCAGCGGCTTTCTTTTCAGCAGCCTTTTGTTTGGCGGCGGCTTTTTTAGCAGCTACTTTAGCGCGAGCGGCAGCTGATTTGGCTTTAGCTCTGGCTTTGGCTGCGGCTTTTTTGGCTTGAGCTTTGGCTTTGGCCGCGGCTTTCTTGGCGCTAGCGCGAGCCTTGGCAGCTTCTTTGCGAGCGGCAGCTTTCTCGCGCTTGGCGATTGCGGCTTCGGCTTTAGCGACGGCTTTCTGGTGCTCGGTCGCCATCTTGTTGGCGGCTTTTACTGCGGCCAGTTGCTGTTTTGCATCGTTCAGAGTGGTCTTGGCCGCATCGGCGGCTTTTTTGGCTTCTGCTACCGCTGATTGAGCTGCAGTAGCTTGTTTGGCTGCAGCGGGGGTTTTCTTCTTTTTGGCAGCTGCCAGCTTGGTGCGTGCCGACTTAACCTTTGCTGCCGCTTTGGTAGCCTCTTTGCTAGCGGCGGTAACAGCTTTTTGCGCATCGGCTTCTTGCTGAGAGCGGGCCTTAGCCAGTTGGGTTTTTAGTTGATTAAGTTGCTGTTCAAGTTGGGCGACATCATCAACCGCTTTTTGTTTGCGTGCAGCCATGGTGAGCTTCCTTTATTTTGTTTAGACAAGTTTGTCAGTTGTACTTGGGTGAACCCGTTACTAAGTTAAAACTTTGTGATAAAAATTCAAGTTTTTTAAGCAGTTTTAAGCAAAAAAACACGGTTTTTTGTTGTATTTTTTAAAATACTCGCCAATTTTAACCGAATTAGGTCGGATTGTTCGCAGTCGCCAAGTTTTAGGCTGGTTTCTGGATCGGGTTAAAAAATCTTTTCCCGAGCAAATTTTTTGCTCTTTGAACATTCTTTTTATCGATCGCGAAAGCGTTTAAATCTGTATATAATTACAGTCTTTGTCCAGGCGCTAAACATTCGGAGCAAGACTTGGTGCGCAAGATAATCCACTGTGATGCTGACTGCTTTTTTGCCGCCATAGAAATGCGTGACGATCCCTCCCTGCGCAACCGTCCTTTAGCGGTTGGCGGCGCCGCTGATCGGCGTGGAGTTATATCCACTTGCAATTATGAAGCTCGACGCTTTGGGGTGCGCTCCGCTATGGCCTCATCGGTAGCGCAACGCTTGTGTCCCGATCTCTTAATAGTGCCCCACCGGATGGAGGCTTATAAAGAAGCTTCTCAGGCCATGCGGCACATCTTTTACGATTACGCCGAGCGGGTCGAGCCGCTTTCTCTGGATGAGGCCTTTCTCGACGTCAGCGACAGCGAGCATTTTAAGGGCAGCGCCACGCGCATTGCCGAGGAAATTCGCCGGCGCGTGCAAGCCACTTTGGGCATAAGTGTTTCAGCGGGCGTAGCTCCGAATAAGTTTCTCGCCAAGATTGCCAGCGATTGGCGCAAACCCGACGGTTTGTTTGTCATCACTCCCCAAGATGTGCCCGAATTCGTGCGCAAGCTTCCGGTTCGTCTGATTCATGGAGTGGGCAAGGCTACCGAAGCCAAGCTCGCGCAGATGGGCGTTAACAACTGCAGTGACTTGCATAAATTCAGCGTTTTTGAATTGAGTGAACATTTCGGTTTGTTTGGGCAACGCTTGTATAACCTCAGCCGAGGCGAGGACGAGCGCCCGGTGAACATCAGCCGGAGACGAAAAACTCTGAGCGTTGAGCATACCTTCCCCAGCGATTTGCCGCATTTGCAGTCCTGCCTCGGTCAGTTGCCCGTGCTGCTGCAAGATATGCAGCGGCGTCTGCGTCGTCTGGAGGACGACTATTTGGTGGTAAAAACTTTTGTGAAGTTGAAGTTTAACGATTTCAGTGCAACCACTTTGGAGCGCAGCGGTACCGAAATAAACATGTCGACCTATCGGGCTTTGTGTGAGGAGGCTTTCGAGCGCGGCAATCGCCCGGTAAGGTTATTGGGTGTGGGGGTGGGCTTTGTCGATTTGCGGGAAGACCAGGCTTTCTATCAATTGGACCTGTTCGCGGAATCGGGGCTGGAAAAGCCCCGAAGTGGAACTTAGCGGCGTGTTTTAATCCAGCGCCGTCAAAATATTGGCGATTTCTGGGTGGAAGCCGTGGAATGGCCGCCAATTGGCACCTGCTCGGCAGCAAAATCGGCCGGCCAGTAGTTTTTCCTTGGGCAGCTAGGCAGGGGCCCGTCAAAGCTGGTAATATTGCGGTTTAGACCCATGCTTGGGGAAACCAAGTAAACCCTTTTCAGTCGACAGATAATAACGGGGAGTAAGCGCGGTGAGAAGAAAGAAGGGCCGTAGCCAAGACGAGAGTAACGATATCGACCTGACGCCCATGCTGGACGTGGTGTTCATCATGTTGATCTTTTTTATTGTGACGGCATCTTTTGTGAAAGAGATCGGTATCGACACCAATGTGCCCGAGCCGAATGATCAGCCGCCACCGCCGGATGCAGACCCCAATATTTTGGTGCGCATCACCCAGGACAATCAGATCTGGATGGAAAATCGGCGTGTTGACGCCCGCGCGGTGCGCTCCAACATCGAGCGGATGCGCGCTGAGCTGCCTAAGGCCTCAGTGATTATCCAGACTCACGGCGAATCCGATGCCGAAACCTACATAGACGTAGCCGACGCGGCGCGCGCAGCCAACGCTCCGAGCGTGGTGCTGGTGCCGATGAAAGAGAACAACGCGCGCTAGCCCACCAGCTAAACAAGCGTGATACGAAAAACCACCGGCGAACCCGGTGGTTTTTTTATGCTCATGGACGAGTGGTATGCAGCGAGCACAGGGATGTTTAGCGAGCAGCATTATGTCCAGGGATGGATGGGCCGAAAGACTGCGTCCATGCGTTTTCGGCACTACCGCCATCCATGGCGGGCGGCCGAAAGGCTGCGTCCATGCGTTTTCGGCACTACCGCCATCCATGGCGGGCGTATGAGGGCGTTCGGTTACTTAGCCAGTTTTTCCCGCACCGAAGCTAGCTTGACGCAGGTTACAAACACCTGCATGGCCGATTTGACCTCTGAAACGCTGGGCACCGAAGGTGCGATGCGAATATTGGTATCTTTCGGGTCTTTCCCATAAGGATAGGTAGCACCGGCTGGAGTCAGTTTCACCCCCGCTTCAGCCGCCAGTCGCACGGTTTCGCACGCGCAGTTGGGACGGGTATCGAAAGAGACGAAGTAACCGCCTTGAGGTGCTTCCCAGGCTCCCAGATCGGTGCCGCTAAAGGCTTCATTCAGCCCATTTAAAACCGCTTCAAAACGTGGTTTTAACAGCTCAGCATGGCGCTTCATGTGCTCCATGAGTGCTTTTCTATCGGGCAGAAAACGGCTGTGGCGAATCTGGTTTACTTTGTCTGGGCCAATAGTGCAGGTGCTCAAAAAGGCCTTGAAGCCCTTGAGGTTGGCAGCGCTGGCGTTGACGAAGGCCACGCCGGAGCCGGCATGGGTGATTTTCGAGGTGGAGGCGAACTGGAGCACCGAGTCTTCAGTACCCAGTTCGCGACAGCTGGACATAATGCAGCGCAGCTCGGGTGCGTCTTCCACCAGATCGTGAACCGCGTAGGCATTGTCCCAAAATACCCGAAAGTTGGCGCCGGCGATTTTGCCTAGGCTGGCAATTCGCTTTACGGTATCGTCGCTGTAAACCACGCCCGTGGGGTTGGAGTACTTGGGCACGCACCACATGGCTTTGATGCTCGGATCGTTTTTGATCATCTCCTCGGCAGCGTCCATGTCCGGGCCATCGGCGGTCATAGCTACGGTCACCATTTCCAGGCCCAGTTGCTCGCAGACGGTATAGTGCCGGTCATAACCGGGCACGGGGCAGAGCACTTTCGCGGGGCCTTCTTTGCTCCAGGCACTGTCTGGGCCGGTTAGGCCAAATTGATTGGCCGTGAGCATCATCTGAAACATTAAGGTAAGGCTGCTGTTACCGCCCACCAAAACGTTTTCCGTATCGACACCCATAATGTTGGCGCCCAGCTGCTTGGCTTCTGGCAGCCCATCGAGGCCACCGTAGTTGCGAGTGTCGGTGCCGTCTTCGGCTTTGTAGTTGCCTTTTAGGATGCCATCCAGAGGGTCAGAGAGATTCAGCTGTTCCGGTGAAGGCTTGCCGCGGGTGAGATCTAGGCTGAGCTTCTGTTCGACAATGGCCTTATAGTCCGTTGCCAGCTCGCTTTCCCATTGGCGCAATTGCTCGGGGGTCGCTTGATCCAGTTGCAAGGTCGGTTACCTCAGTGTTGGTGGATGAATAATGCACAGTATAACGCTTTGACGCCCAAGATTTAAGCCGCGCCCTACAAAGGACCGAGAGCGCATCAGCTTGAAGTTGCCAGGTGCCTTACATAATATTGGTAATAAGTCTGAATGTAAGCTTATCTATCCGCCGGCCACTCAATCGATACTCGTGGCAATCATCCTCACCAGAGACAGGATTGTCGAATTATGGCGCAGGACCTCTTCAATCTCGAACAACTGCTGGATCAGCTGGCGCTGGTGGCGGAAAATCAGGAGCGAATATCCCTGGACGACCTGATACAGGCGGTAGGGCGGCGCTCTTTTGGAACCTTGTTGTTAATGGTCGGGGTGCTGCTCGC
>CAZKCY010000025.1:12655-13213 GCA_964551155.1 uncultured Marinimicrobium sp.
ATGGCCACCACTATGGCGGTTTTTGTGCTGTTGATTGCCGCCCAACTGCTCGGTGGACGAAGACACTTTTGGCTGCCACGCTGGTTGCTTCGCCGCTCAGTGAAGCGCCATCAATTACTCAAGGCGCTGGGCTGGTTGAGACCGCCGGCTCGCTTTATCGACAGTTTTTTACGCCCTCGACTGACTTGGTTGGTACACAGCGTGGGCACTTACTTTATCGCCTTAGTCTGTGTGATGCTCGCCATGATTATGCCCACTATGGAGTTGGTTCCTTTCTCTGCCACCGCCGCCGGTTTCACCTTGGCGTTTTTCGGGCTTGCGCTGGTGGCTCACGACGGCCTTCTCGTGATGATCGCTTTTACTATAGCAGGAGCCAGCTTCGGCACTTTGCTCTACAGTGTGATTTGATTTAACGGGCAATTACCTTTTTAAAAGATTTCGTTGGGCTTTAACCCAGCGGCATCTCGACTTTGGAATAGCGCACATACTCAGGTCGAGGTTGAGCGAGAAGAAAGCCCAAGGTCAGAGGACCAACCCTTCCTATAACCATCACCACCA
>CAZKCY010000026.1:0-13069 GCA_964551155.1 uncultured Marinimicrobium sp.
CTTGGCTTCGCCCCAGGCAATACCTTCTTCAAACGCGCGGCGCATTTCGGCGCTCTGTTCCGGGGTCGCAAACGCCTGCCAGATTTGAAACACAGTAGCGTCGTCGGCGTCTTTGGGTTCGCCAGGCTCCAGCAGATTGGTTTTAATTTTATTGATGTGTTTTTTCAGCTGTTTCTCAGGCAAAAACAGCGGGATGGTATTGCCGTAGCTCTTGCTCATCTTGCGGCCATCGAGGCCCTGCAGCACTGCAACATGATCGTCAACCCGAGCTTCCGGCAAGACAAAATGTTCACCGTAATGGTGATTGAAGCGCGCCGCTATATCGCGCGCCATTTCCACGTGCTGAATCTGATCGCGCCCCACCGGCACTTGATGAGCGTTGAACATCAGAATGTCGGCTGCCATTAAAATCGGGTAGCTGTAGAGCCCCATATTGATGCCGTAATCAGGGTCTTCCCCGGCTTCCTGATTCGCCGCCACCGCCGCTTTATAAGCATGGGCCCGATTCATCAAACCTTTTGCGGCCATGCAGGTGAGCAACCAGCAGAGCTCGGGGATTTCGGGCACATCCGACTGGCGATAGAAAATCGCCTTGTCGGTGTTCAATCCCAGCGCCAGCCAGGTAGCGGCTATTTCCTTAGTGGACTGATGCACCAGTTCGGGATCCTGAGACTTGATCAGGGCATGGTAATCGGCAAGAAAGAAAAATGACTCGGCATCCCCTCGTTCACTGGCGGCTATAGCGGGGCGAATCGCGCCCACGTAGTTGCCCAAGTGCGGTGTCCCGGTGGTGGTAATGCCTGTTAAAACCCGTTGCTTGCTCATGCGGCCCTGTTATCCCCTGGAAACTGTCAAGGCGCGTATGATACAGGGACGCCGGCCGCTTGTGCACCCAAACTGGTTAGCAGCTCGCGGTAGCCGGCGGTCAGCTGGGGCCAGCCGAGAAACTCCACCGACGGCGCCGGTAGCAACTGACCCCGCTCAAAATCAAGGCTCCACTGATGCAGTCGGTCGGCCAGCGCTCGAGCCTCGAGCGCGGGCTCGCCGGTGTGGCTCGAATAACAATAGTGCGGCTCAAACCATTCCGGATAAGCCTGGCGCTCAGGCACCAAGGGGCGACAACCGGCGGCCACCGCTTCCAGCACCGACAGGCCCTGAAAGTCGTGCAGCGCCGTAGACAAAGCCACATGACTTTGACTCAATAGCTTTCGGTAACGATCACCACCGCTGACAAAACCCCATTGACCCAGAGCGCCTTGCTGCTCGAGCAACAGCTTGAGCTCGGCAAAAGCTTTCGGCTGCCGGCGAAACTGCTGGCCCGCCACGTGCACCCGAACCTTGACCGAGGCACCATCTCGTTGAGCGAAAAACAACTTCAGGGCCGCCAGCAACCGATCCGGTGCTTTGTCGTACTCCCATCGGTGATTCCAGAGCAAAGTAAACTCCTCGGCCGATGAGCTTGATGGTCCAAAGCAATCGTCCATCAAAGGTACCGGAAGAACCTGACTGCGATCCTCAAGAAGCGCGACCAAGCCGGCCGGCACATGATCGGGCAATCGATTCAGAAGTTCGACGGCGCCCTGGAGAAAGGTGCGCCGGTTGAACTGCGAATTAAACACCAAGCGGTCGGCACAAAGGGCCGTATAAATACTCAGCAACTGGGGTCCGGCAGTATCCTGCTGGCGCTCGCTAGGGGGATAGGCAAACTGATTCTCATGGCAGTACACCAGAGTCGGCAGACGCGCCAGTTCGGGCACCAGGCCCCGCAAAGCCGACAAATCCACCATCGAGGTGGCGATCAGCAGGTCGTAAGGCGCGGTCAACTGAGCGCGTTCCTTATAGGCCCAGCTCAGGCTGTTGCCCCGAATGCGCCAGCGAAAATGGCGCGGCGGCAGAGCTAGCTGGGTCCATTGGCAATCGGGAAATTGCGCTGCCAGACCTCGGCGCCAGATTTTATGGCTGTAGGCATCGTAGCCGGAGAGTAGCAGTATTCTCACGCCGCCGAGCTCGTTCCATGCAAGGCCTCGGATTGGTTCAAAATCACCGCATCCAGACCCGCTTGCACCAGCAACTGGACCGCCACCCGCGCGCGCCGACCGGCGTCGTCGGGAACCACATAGAGATGATCGCCATCCAATTCCGACAACAAGTCGCGTAGCTTTGCCAAGGGAATATTGCGGCTATTGGCGACTAACCCCATACGCCGCTCAAGCGGCAACCGAACGTCCAAAATTTCCACCGGCTTGGCGTTATTGCGCAGTTGCTGCAGCTCTTCCGCATCTATGCTGCGCATCATTGGCTCCTGGAGCAGCTCGTTGAAATCCTGCTTTTCTAGCCGCATAAGGCTGCCATCGGTCAACATTCGCACTCCGGCATTGCGGGTGGTCTCTCCCACCAGGGCTTCTTCACCAAAATAATCGCCGGGACCAATTTCGGCCAGAGGCTCGCCGACCTTATTCAGGACCTGAGCTTGACCGCACTCAAGCACATAAAAGAAATCGCCGGGCTCACCTTCGCGAATGACCCAATCGCCGGCATCAAACTCAACCGGCTCAAAGCGCACAAAAAGCTTTTGAATATTGCTGGGCGGCACTCTCGCAAACAGCGGTGCCTCTAACAGAGAGGACATCCAGTCATGCTCATCCGCAGCCGGGGGCGCCGCCTCTGTGCCACTTTCCAGCGCTTCGTCACTGCTTTGGCTCCATACCATCACCAGGTCGACAAAGTCGCGCTCAAGGCATATCAGCTTTACCGAGGTTTTGGCGAGCGCGGAAACCTGAGTGGGCATACCGTTGTTGAGCGGCTGGCGGCTGGCTTCAGTGCCAGCTTCCAGAACCTGTTTTTCAAATTGCGCGTCTATCAGATCGACACGCCCTTCAAGTAGGTAGTAGTTGTCCTCCAGGGTTTTGCCGCGCTTAAAGATAATGGTGCCTTTGGGAAACTCGCGCAGTTGGGCTTTCTCTATCACTTTGTCCAGATAATCGCTGGAGAGAGTGTCAAAAGGGCTGAAAAATCGAACCTCGGCTCGACTGTGGGTCATAATTCACCTGTGGAATTTGGCAGACGGCTGGAAACAATCTGCTAATCCTTGGCCAATAAAACGGCGCCCTCTCCTTAAAACAGCCGCGGAATGTTGAGTCCTAAAGTATAGGTGTTCTCTTCGGAGTTCGAATTGTGCGCTGCCCCAAGGTCCATAGTCCACCGAGTAGTTCCCAATCCAAAGCGCGCGCCTATCCCAAAAATTGGTTCCTGGCGATGATTGTCCGCCACTTCAGCAATCAATTTGGGGCCATTGATGGTGGTCCAAGTGGCCGCAAGCCCCCAGGTCCCGTAACTTTGATCTTCTGGACGGCTATGACGGCCGCCCAGATTGGCGTGCAAAGTCAGATTTTCCAAAACTTGCAGGCTGATCGGCAAATTGACGTAAACCTGATCAATCTCATCGGTCACCAGGCTGTAATTAAAACCGGCATCAAAAGCCAAGGCTGGGCCGCTGCCGGTATCCAGCCATACGGTTTTATATTCCAGGCCTAAACCCAGCGCTTGGTCGCTGCTCAAATCGTAGCTCAGAGGCAAAGACCAGCCGGCAGCTCCGGTAAAATTGCAGGCCGGATTCAGAACTCCGACGGTGGCGGTGTCGTCACGACTTAACCAGGTCTCCAGTTCGCAAACCTTCGGGGGCGTAATGCTGGCATCGTCGACATTAAAGTGACCGCCATTGGCCCAGGCCGGCGCGGACGCCAGAAGCGAAGCCGTTGCGGCCATGGTGTAGACATACTTCATGACAAACTCTCTCACTGGTGTTACAAAGAATCGGGATAGCGATAAAATTCGTTCAGTACCCGATGCAAATAGTCAGCATCGCGACTGCCGGCCAACTCGCGAATCGAGTGCATGGCGAAGGTGGGCAGTCCCACATCCAAGGTTTTAACCCCCACTTCGGCGGCCGTGACCGGCCCTATAGTACTGCCGCACTCCTGGTCGGACCTTGAAACAAACGTCTGCACCGGCACAGAACTCTGCTCACATAAATTTCGAAACAAAGCGCTGGTCACGCTGCTGGTCGCATAGCGCTGGTTGGCGTTGACCTTTATTACCGGCCCCCGATTGAGCACAGGGCCGTGATTTTCATCGTGACGATCGCTAAAGTTCGGATGCACGGCGTGGGCGTTGTCCGCAGAGATCATCATGGATCTATCCAATACTCGAACCCGGCTATCGACATCGGGTAGCAGGCGCTCGAGAAACTGCTGCAGCATAGGGCCTTTGGCGCCGCAGCTGGAGGCGCTACCCACTTCTTCGTGATCGTTGCATACCAGCAGGCTGCTGACCTTGGGGTCGGCATTGAGAAAGCTTTTGAGACCCACATAACAGCTGAGCAGGTTGTCGAGTCGCGCGCTGGCAATAAAATCCTGCTTCAAGCCCAGTAGCGCAGGAGGCTGGGTATCGTATAGGCTGATTTCGTAATCGAGCACCGCGGCAATCTCCAAGTCGGGATACTGGCGCTCCAACTGACGCTTCAACAAAGCCCGAAAATCTGGGTTTTCAGCCTCTTTATCCAACTGCATCAGCAACGGCACAACCTCCTTTTGAGGATTAATGCTGCGCTGCCGATTGGCCTCTCGATCCAGATGAATGGCAAGGCTTGGAACTACCGCAACCGGCGCTTCAAAATCAACCAAGACACTGGCGAGACGACCATCGCCAGCGCGGTAACTGACCCTCCCAGCGAGCGACAAATCGCGATCAAACCAAGGCGCCAGAAGCGCGCCACCATAAACTTCAACGCCGAGCTGGGCATAACCTTGGCGCTTTAATTCGGGCTGAGGCTTCACCTTGAGGCAGGGGCTGTCCGTATGCGCTCCGACCATCCGAATGCCGGTCTCAAGCAAAGACTCGGTACCGTAGACAAAGGCGATAATGGACGATTCGTTGCGGGTAAACCAATAGCGGCCACCGGGCTGCAGCGCCCAGGAATCACCTTCGCGCAACTCGGTAAAACCCACCTCATCCAACTGCTTTGCCAACTCGGCGGTGGCGTGAAATGGCGTCGGAGAAGCCTGCAAATACTGGAGCAGGCCGGCATTAAAATTCTCGTGGTCGAGCTGTTGACTCATTGGAGCTACCTCTATGGAACAGGAATATTAGCGCTGGGACCGCGCTATGGACCCGGGAGAAGGTTCAGGAGCGAATTCGGGTACGTTTCTGCCAGGAAACCGTATCACGCAGGTAGACCGGTTGGGCCTGGTGGGCGGCAAGGCCTTCACCGCGATCATGCGCCTCAAGCGCAATGCGGGCCACATCTTCCGCCTTGGGATACCATTCCTGAATGACCGTTTCGGGCGCCAGCGCTCGCAACTCGGGGTAATGCCAACCCTGGCCCACGCCCGCAATGCCCCCGCCCACATCGGATTCGCGCAGCTGTCGAACCACCTCTTCCGGCGTGGAAACCTGCTCCTCACTCAAAGCTTTGGGTGCAACACCCTGACCGGGTTGAAACAAGCCCCAGTAGACTTCGCTCATTCGAGCATCGAGCGTGACCAGTAGTGGCTGATCGCCAGCAGCCCCAGCTCGAGCAGACCCTTCGCTGCGAAAATAGCCTGCGGCCATGGCCGCTAAAGTGGACACCGGAATCACCGGTAAGCGGCGAGCGAAAGCCAAGCCTTGCACCACGCCCAGGCAAATGCGCAGCCCGGTAAACGACCCCGGACCCCGACCAAAAGCAATGGCATCGAGATCGGCAAGCGAACAATTGTTTTGCTCCAGTAATTGATCGACCATCGGCAATAGCCGCTGAGTGTGGCTTCTGGCCGCCAACTCAAACAGGGCATCGACGCCGCTGTCGGTCGCCAGAGCAACAGAGCAGGCATCAGTTGAGGTATCTAGAGCGAGAATACGAGTCATGATTATCCGAAAACCGGTCGCTTAAAAATCGGAATTTGAATGAAAACAGGGCTTTGGAGGCCATTCAATGCCGTCCATATTGCCAGATTTTGTTGCTCATGACACTTGCAAGGGTCACCAAAAGGCAAAAGCCCCCACGCCAGGCAAGCCGTGGGGGCTTTAACAGCTACTCGACAAGTAGCTATTTTTTCGCGGCGCTTGAGCGCTTTTTAGCGGTGCTTTTCGCTGTGGTCTTGCGACCAGCTTTTGCGCTGCTTTTTTTCGCACTGCTTTTATTCTTGGCACTGCTTTTACGCTTTGCCGTCGCCGCTTTGGTTGTCGCTTTGGACGATTTTTTGGTCGAAGCTTTGGTGCTGGGCGATTTTGCTTTCTTCTCCTGCTTCTTGGCAGCCGACTTTACTAGGGCTACTGCCTTGCGTTCAGCCGCTGCAATTTTCGCCCGAGCTTTTTTATCGGCCGCTTTGGCCTTGGCAGCGAGCTTCTTCTGGGCCGCCTTTATTTTGCGTTCATTCGCCTTGGCGCGAGCCTTTTTCCAGCGGCTTTTAAAAGCTTCAGTCGCCTTCGCAAGATCGCGCTCGGCCAGGTTCGCCAATTTTTCGCGCATTTGCGCCGCTTTTTCCTGAGTCGCCTCTTTAACGGCTCCGGCAGCGGCCAGCGCTTTAGCCTTGGCCAGTTCTGTTTTGGCCTGGGCCTGCTCGGCACGATATTCCTTGGTCTTTTTGGCCAATTTAGCAGCGGTTTGGGCCGCACTCTTGGCGCTGCGCTTGGCCGCCGCGGTTTTGGTCTCCGCAGCCTTGGCTTTGGCTGCTGCAGCTTTCTCCCGAGCGCTGCTCACCTTTTTGTCCTGAGCATCAATATTCTTTTGAATTTTTTCGATTTTGGTTTGCACCTTAGCCACTTGTGAATCTATCGGCTTGGTAGATTTGTTCGAACTTTTTTTGGTTACTCTTTTTTGTGCAACTTTAACCATAGGAAGAATCCCCTCAAGTTAGCTAATAAAGTTTCGCTAAAGAACTGGTCCAATCGCAAATCCTTACCAAGACCATAGCACACTTTACTCAAGCCAAAAAAAAAGCCCCTGAATTTTCAGGGGCTTTTCCAAACGAATCGGAGCATTTCCAGCGCATTGTGCTACTTGCTGAGTGCCGCTTCCAGTTCCTTGCTGATCTCGTCGATGCTGCCAACACCGGAAATACGCGTGTACTTGGGCGCATTGGGCTCGCCAGCTTTTTCCAGATCCTTGTAAAAATCCACCAAAGGCTCGGTTTGCTCATGGTACACAGCCAACCGCTTTCTAACGGTTTCTTCTTTATCGTCTTCGCGCTGCACCAAAGGCTCACCGGTAACATCATCTTTGCCGGACTCTTTTGGCGGCTGGTGATCGACGTGGTAAACCCGACCTGAAGGCTCGTGAACCCGACGGCCGCTTAGGCGATTAACGATTTCTTCGTCATCCACATGGATTTCCACCACATAATCTATGGCAACGCCCTCTTCCAACAGGGCTTCCGCCTGGGGAATAGTGCGCGGAAAACCGTCAAACAAAAAACCCCGCTCGCAATCGGGAGCCTGGATACGCTCTTTGACCAAGGCGATGATCAAATCATCGGATACCAAACCGCCAGAAGACATAACATCTTTGGCTTTAAGTCCAAGGGGAGTGCCCGCTTTTACCGCAGCGCGCAACATATCGCCAGTGGAAATCTGAGGGATGCCGAATTTTTCCATTATCAGCTTGGCTTGGGTGCCTTTGCCGGCTCCGGGCGCGCCTAAAAGTATGATTCTCATTGTTCGGGTAACTCCTCTCTGGAATTCGAGCGCTGTTGCATTTTTTACTGGCTCGCTGAATGGAACCGCAACTACGCGGGCCGAACCGAAGCTCAGCCGTCAGGAACTTGCGCGGCAGGGACAGATAAACCAAGGCAGTGCCCTAGCCACGGAAAAAAGCGCATACCATACACGGATCGGTAATTGCGCACAATACAGCGCCGGAAAGCGTTCCTGAGGAATCTCTAGGTTATTGATTTGAAAAGATTTTTTAAGGTCTCCGAGGCAGGAGCCAACCCCAGCCGGCCACTGGGCGGATTCCGTTAGAGGCCATTTACCCAGCGTCTGTATGAACAAGACCGGCTGCTTTATACTATGCTCACAGTGAAGGACCCACTTTATTCATTCATTTGCAATTTAAAGAGGTATTGTATGAAGGTCAGTAGCCTGATGCAGTTTTGGGAGCGAAATGCCAGCGGCCAGCTCACCGAAGCCAGCTACGCCGTGCGCCTACCCTTGGAAGATGCCGCCAAAGTGGCTGCCTTGGAAGAAATGTTCCCCAAAAAGAGCAAAGAGGACCTCATCACCGATTTGCTGCATGCGGCCCTGAATGAACTGGAGAGCAGCATGCCTTATGTCAAAGGCTCGCGGGTTATTTCCGAGGATGAGCAGGGCGATCCGCTCTATGAAGACGAGGGCCCGACGCCCCAGTTTTTATCTCTGAGCCAGAAACATTTACGGGAACTGAAATCGAACAGTAAACAGAAAGAGACTGAAGGCGCCACTGACTAAGTCCCTGGACGGAAATACGCTGAAGGGGCTTTCGTAGCCCCTTTGACTTACCCAGTATCCTGCAATTCTCTCAGGCATCCATTTCAGCGTACCACTCTCCCTCCTCGTAAATAATCTCTGAAACTATATCGTTTTGTTTCTTAGCGCCGCAATCAACAATTATGTCGGCATATTTTTGGTACAGCTCAAAGCGCTCGCCGTAAATCGCTCCAAGACTCTGATCCGGCGGGCAAGCGATACCGCGGCCAGCGTAATCCCTGATTCGATCTTCGAGCTCCTCCAGGGGCACATCGAGAAACACCACGCGCCCCAACGTTTTCAAATGGCGCATAGCCGAGTCGCTGTACACCGCGCTGCCGCCAGTGGCAATTACGTGCCTTGGATAGTTAACGTCGAGTAAAACCTCTTCTTCTACCTTGCGCAATCTCTGGTAACCAGCCTCTCTGACGATATCTTGCAGCGACTTGCCCTCGCGCTCCTGAATCAATAAATCGGTATCGACAAAACCTTTCGCCAGCTCTTTGGCAAGGAGTACACCAATCGTACTTTTACCTGCTCCGGGCATGCCAATCAAAATCAGGCTGTCACCTCTTGGGTTATTCACGCTATCCTCCTCGCTTGCATTTATCTCAAATCGTCACTCGCTGTTAAAACGCTCACCCTCCGGCAGAGAGCAACCATTTTTACCGCCTAAGCCGGACTCTACTTGTGCAGATTGAGGCTGACTTTGGTCAAGCGGGCGTCTTTCATTTCCAGAACCACAAACTCTACCTGGCCGAGACGCACTCTGTCGCCCACCACTGGCTGTTTGTATTTGCTGTAAATATAGCGGGCAATACTCCAGTTAGCATTGTCTTCCGGTACCTGGAAGCCATACAGAGTTCCCAAGTCGGCGAGCTTGGCGCGCGGAGTTACGGCAAACTCACCAAAAAATGCCATGGCCGAGAGCCGTTCCGGCTCATCCATACCCACCAGCTGCTTATCCAATGCGGGTAAATCAGTAGCGGTTGCCAGCAAATAGACGTGATCACCCGGCAAAAAGCTGTGACCCTCATGCAAGCTTAAAGGTTCATCTCCCCGCAAGACGCACAAAAGCCTGGCACTGGCCGGCAAATTTAAGCCCTCTGTAGTGCGTTTTAGTGCTGGGCTGTCGGCCGCAAGTTTGTAGCCGACGAACTCATAGCCGACCTGGCCCGGAATGCCGAGCTCCACCCGCTGCACCCGCGAAGAGCTGGTGGGCACGTCTAGCTTTAACCAGCGGGCCATTGGGGCCACAGTCCAGCCCTGGAGCACCAACGACAGAAGCACCATGAAAAAAGCGATGTTAAAAAAGAAGGGCCAATTTTCAAAACCCGCCAGCCAGGGAAACATTGCCAGCACAATGGGCACAGCGCCTCTTAGACCGACCCAGCTAATAAGCAGCTTCTCCTGCCAAGCAAACTGGAAAGGCAGCAGGCACAACCACACTGCCAGAGGACGAGCCACGAAAATCAGTACCAACCCCACCAGCAGCGCACTGGGAGCATAAGCAATCAATTCGCGCGGTGACACCAGCAGGCCGAGCATTAAAAACAGGCTAATTTGAGCCAGCCAGGCAATACCGTCGTGAAACCTCTGAATGTTGTACAGCCCACGCGATCCGCGATTGCCGAGCACGAGCCCGGCCAGATAAACTGCGAGAAAGCCACTGGCTTGCAAAACCGCGGCCGAGCCGTAGATGGAAATACCCCCAAAGAGCGCCAACAAAGGGTAAAGCCCGGGACTGAGTGCCAAACGCCCTACCCCGTAGGCCAACAGCCGGCCCCCCAAAAGGCCGATCAAGGCACCTACTCCCATTTGCCACACAAACTCCCCCAACACTACCCAAGTAAACTCGGTGGGTTCGTTGACTATCCACTGAATCATGGTAATGGTTAGGAAGATGGCCATGGGGTCGTTCAGACCCGACTCTATTTCAAGCGTCGACCCCACCCGGCTTTTAAGTGCCAAACCCTGCATGTTGAGCACCGAAAATACCGCTGCTGCGTCGGTGGAGCCGACAATAGCGCCAATCAAAAGCCCTTCGGTCCAGGGGCGGCCCAAAATCCAGGTGGCAAAAGCGCCACACAAGGCAGCGGTGATAACCACCCCTACAGTTGCCAGAGTAAGCGCGGGCCGCAACCCTACCCGGAAATTATGGCTGTCGGTGCGCAAACCACCGTCGAACAGTATGACCGCCAACGCCAAAGTCGCCAGCAAATAAGCAGATTCGACGTCCCCATAGTGCACGCCGCCAATGCCGTCTTCGCCCGCCAACATGCCGATAATCAAAAATACCAGCAGCAGAGGCATGCCCATGCGCGGGGAGAGGGTGCTGGCCAGAATGCTGACCAGAAACAGCACGCCACCAAAAAGTATCAGTTGGTTAAGTAGATCCATGTTCGAAATACTACTATAAATGGGCATGCTTAGTAGGCGTAATTCGGGTCCTGCCGCTCCGCTTTGGGAGCGCCGGGCGGTAACGCCGGGGCCGGAATCCTGTTATTATTCCGGTTTTGCCCGCCCAGCCAAAAGTTGTATTTCATGTTGAACAAAGATGCCCTACAGCAGCTCTCTGCGCTAAAGACCGATCTGCGCGCCCAAAAACAGCTCTCCCAGGGCCTGGTACGCACTACCACCAAACGCTTTGCTTTTGTCAGGCTCGATGATGGACGCGACGCTTTTCTGGCCCCGGATGAAGCCCAAAAAGTATTGCCCGGCGACCGGGTCGAGGTAGAACTGTCCACCAACCGCAAAGGTCAATTGGAAGGGCGCATCGAGCGCTTGCTTGGCACCGAATTAACCCGCTTCGTGGGCCGCTACCGCACCAAGGGTAAAGCGCATTTTGTCGAGCCCGACCTACCCCAGTTCACTCGCTGGCTATTTATTCCACCGCAACACCGGGGCCAACATCAGGATGGCGACTACATTCAGGCCGAAATTGCCCGCCACCCCTTTAAAAATGAGGGCAAAGGCCAAGTTAAGATACTGGCTAGCCTCGGGCGCCCCGGCGAGCCGGGAGTGGAAGCCCGCTACATAACCGCCAAATTCGATTTACCTACCGAATGGTCGACCCGCGCCTTAGAACAAACCCAGGCGATTAACCTGACGCCGATTACTGCGGCTCCGGAACAGCAGGACTTAACCCATTTATCCTTCGTGACCATCGACTCGGAAAATACCCGAGACATGGACGACGCCGTCTATCTGGAAGCCAAGGAAAGTGGCTGGGAACTACTGGTCGCGATTGCCGATCCAAGTCGTTATATAGCACCGGGCACTCCTCTTGATGAAGAAGCGCGCGCCAGAGCCAGTACCGTTTATTTGCTGGGCCAGAGCATTACCATGCTGCCGCCAGAATTGTCGCACGACACTTTCTCGCTGGTGCCGGAACAACAGCGCCCGGTAATCCTCTGCCGTATGAGTATTGATACGGAAGGCAATATTCAGGATTTTGAGTTCTCAGAGGCCATGATCCGCTCAAGGCACAAGCTGAGCTATCAGGGCGTGAGTGAGCTACTGGTGGCGCCAGAGAACAGCGATTTGCCAGCAGAAGTGGTGCAGATGCTACAGCAGCTGGAGGCCTTTGCCGCAGCGCGCACCCAACATAGGTATCAACACGCTCTGGTGATGGACGATAGGCCGGATTATTTTTATAGCCTCAATGATCAGAAAAAAATCGAGCGCATTGAAAAACGCGAACGCACTCCGGCGCACAAAATTATCGAAGAAGCCATGCTGGCCACCAACATCTGTGCCGGTGAACTCTTTTTGCGCCACCCCGGTCAGGGAATTTTTTCCAGCCATATTGGCTTCAGACCCGAACGGCTGGATGAGGCCTTAAGCCTGCTGAAAGAAGATACTCCGGATTACCCAATCGGTGATTTGCAAACTCTGACCGATTTTCAACGGCTGCTGCGCGACTTCCGGTTAAACCCCGAGAGCCACGAAAGCTTCGCAGGGCTACTGCCGCTGCTGCAACGCATGCTGCAAGCCAGCGCTTTGTCTTTGGATACCAGTGAACACTTTGGCCTGGGGTTTCCCCATTACGCGACAGTCACCTCGCCCATTCGCCGCTACCACGATTTCCACAATCATTTGGCTATCAAGCAAATATTGCATGGCGCCAATGAATCTCTGGCGGATCAAAAACTGGTGGAGCATCTTCAGCAGCAACTGCAACAAGGCCGCCAAGCCTGCCGACAGTTAGAGCAGTGGCTCGCCTGTGAATTTCTGCGCGACAAGATCGGCAGCGTCCACAAGGGCACAGTGGCTCTGGTCACCTCCAGTGGTCTTGGCGTGCGTTTAGACGATTGGGGCTTTGAGGGCTTCGTCGCCTTTCCCAGCAAAGAAGACACGCCCAAACCGAGCTTCGACTCTCGCCGGCTGACACTTAAAGTTGACCAGCATCATTACCGAATCGAAGACTCGGTCATGGTGATTATCAGCGGCGTCGATTTGGACAGCCGGCGCGTCGCGCTAGAGCTTGTCGATGCCGAAACCGCCGAGCGTTTGAGCGTTTGGCAATCGGCCGACGAAAGCTAATTTCTGCGCGAGTTAGAAATGAAAGCAATGCACCAAGGATCAG
>CAZKCY010000027.1:0-12971 GCA_964551155.1 uncultured Marinimicrobium sp.
GGAGTCGAAGGGCGACTTGCGTACCAGACGGTGCACGCCGGTTTCGGTTCTCAGCCAGCCGAAGGCGTATTCGCCTTCAAAGCGAATCGTTGCGCTTTTGATGCCGGCCACTTCGCCGGGCGAGGCTTCTTCCAGCGTGGTTTTAAAGCCTTTGGCTTCGCCCCAGCGCAGGTACATGCGCAGCACCATTTCGGCCCAGTCTTGCGCCTCGGTGCCGCCAGAACCGGATTGAATATCCAGGTAAGCGTTGTTGGGGTCCACTTCACCGGAGAACATGCGCCGAAACTCGAGCTCTTGCAGTTGCTCGTCCAGTCGGTCGAGTTCCGCAGCCACATCGGCGACGCCGTCGGCATCTTCTTCTTCGGCGGCCATATCGAGCAATTCCCGATAGTCGGCGACGCCGGTTTCCAGCGATTCAATGGTGTTGACCACCAGCTCCAGATTGGCGCGCTCGCGCCCCAGGGCCTGAGCCCGCTCCGGGTCGTCCCAGACTGAGGGCTCCCCCAGCTCCAGTTCGACTTCGGTCAGGCGCTCTTTCTTGTGGTCGTAGTCAAAGGTACCTCCGGAGCACTTGCGTTCGCTCGGTCAGGTCTTTGAGGGTGTTCAGAAGCGGATTAATTTCCATAAAAAGTTGATTCACACTGGATCCGCCGGGGCGGACATTGGGTTGGCGAAAGGCGTGCATTCTACCCTAGATGGGGTACTTCGGAAACCCGCTCAAACACTGGCCTAAGAGCACCTCGGCAGCCCAAAATCAGATCACATCATCCGGATTGAGGCCCAGTTATTGGTCCACACATTTGCACGACCACTCTAAGTCGCAAGGGAGCACTTAAGCCGTGGTAAGTATCAGGAGTCGGCGTCCAACAGCGTAAAGCTCATTGTAGGCAAAGGCCGTGTCGAAAAGCGCTCGCGAAGCTTGCCTTCAGAATCAGTGTTGCCGGAACCGGCGTTTGCCATCGTCAAAAGCCTGTCCCGCATGCTAGTCAACTCCTCCAACTGTTCATCCAGTTTTCGGACTTGAGTCAGGGCCAAATCTTTAGCTTCGGCACTGGCCCGCAAGGGATCTCGATACAACTCCAGCAAACTACGACACTCCTGCAAACCAAAGCCCAGCTGCCGGGCAGAATTCAGAAAACGGAGCTGGGCCAAATCGGCCTCGCTGTAAGCCCGGTATTGATTTCCCGCTTGGCGTGCCGGAATCACCAGACCGATCGCCTCGTAATAGCGAATGGTCTTACTGCTGAGGCCGCTTTGGGCGGAAGCCTGTCCGATGTTCATGGTTGATTCCAAAGAATGGCTTAGCAAAGGCAAGAGCCTAAACAAACCTTACAGTAACCGCAAGGTTTGGCAAGACAATATATTGCGCCGACGTCGGAGAAACGGGTTTTGATGCTCATATTTTGAGCAAATCTTTGCGAAACACCGAAGAAGAGCACCCGGATTGACTCGAAAACCGAGATATAAAGCTGATTAATTTTTGTTTTTATTCTTTATTTTCAATACCTTAAAATATTTTCTTGACAAAGAGAATGAATTATTCAAAATAAAACGACATAACAGCGTTACCCAAGGCGCCAAAAATCTGCACAAACGGGGCTTAATGATGGAATATCTAACGATCACCCATCCACAATGGCAGTCCATGTGGGACGAGCTTGCCAGCGACAAGCGCAACCGGAATGATCCAGTCTGCGCCTATGCCGGACATGCATGGGAATATATGGGATCGACCACCGATCACCACCATTTCCGTCACGCCTGTCACCCGCTCACCCATAAAACCGAATACGCTTACATCGAGCGAGCTTGGGCGGCGGTTTCCTGGGCTTAAACGAAAGGGTTGTAGTAAAAAGTGCGGGAGACGCTGAAGCGGACTAACAGAAAGGGGCTGTCAGACAGCCCCACAGTCGGGGAAGGCTAAAATCAAATACCGATATTTTTCAGAGTTTCCATTAGCTCTCGCATCACCCGCGCCGTTTTGGGGTGTTCAGCTTCCATCTCTTCAATCAGCATTTCCATGGTTTCCCTTGGCATAGGCTCTTCGGGTTCATCAGTGCCTTCCGGGTGGGCGCGCCATTCCAATTCCTGAAGCAAGCGCTGTTGTTGAGCACTGGTGGTTTTATCCTCCCAATACAAATCGTGCAGCTGGGAAATCAAATTACGAATTTTTTCTTGGGCCATGAAAAACTCTCCTGAGTCCAAAAAATGCTTAGGTTACGTTTTAAAGGATAGCATCGCTAAACCAATCTCGCTCGGCTCTAGCCCCAGCACATTGAGCTGCTCCCATTGAAACGTCCAGCCCGCAGAGCCTGGGCCCAAAAGAGTGCACAGCACTGCTATGCCTATTCCGCATATTAGTTCTCATTGGGCGGCGGCTTACCCCCGGCCAACTCCAGCAAGCGCTGCTTTTTTCGCGCCTCGCGCGCTTCCCAGACCGCGACGCCGTAGTGCTCCCACTTGCGCTGACGCCAGCGCCACCACTTGAGCGCCGCACGCACAGACTCGTCCACCAAGGCTGCTGCCAGCACACCAAAGATTCCCCAGCCGAGTGGAATGGTGAGCACATAGGCCAGCGGCACCGAAAAGCACCAGATAATCGCTATGGTGGAAATTGAGATAAAGGTAGCGTCGCCGGTCGAGCGAAGCGCCGCGCCCACGACTATGTTGACCGTGCGCGCCGGCTCGGTCAGAAACGACAAGGCGAATACCCAGAGCCCCAGCGCGAGAATACTCGGATCCGATGTATAGATCGACAGTACCGGCTGGTTGAACGCGAACCAAAACAGTGCCAGAAGGCCGGAGCCCCAAAGCGAAGCTTTCAAACTCTGACGCAATTGCCGGTCGGCTTCGTCGAACTCTCCTCGACCTATTCGCTGAGAGATAATCACTTCGGTGGCCATACTCAACGCTACCGAAATCATCAGGCAGAATAGAAAGGTATTGAAGGCGTAGATTTTTACTTTAAGAGCGATATCGCCGACGTCGGCAACAATCCAGTTCAGCACCACCATATACATGTTAAACGACAGCGGCTCCAAGCTGGCGGGCGCGGCTATTCGCAGGACCGGCCGGATCAGCGCTTTGAACTCGCGCAAACCCTGCTTGAGCGGTAGGCGAATTTTCAGGTGCCAGTGCGCAATGGTAAAAATAAACAGGAAGCTGCAAAAGGCCGCCACAACACTGGCAATGGCCACGCCTTCAACACCGCTGGGCGGAATACCCATAAAGCCGTACACGGCAATGCTGTTGCCAATAACGTTAAAAAAGAAGAACACGAAGTTACCCACAGTGTTCCACTTGGGCTCACCGTAAACGTTCAGCACCGTCTGGTAGCTAACCCTTAACCCCCAGATAGCGACCATGCCGCCAATGATCGACAAATAGGTAATGGCGTGGGCTTCGATTTCGGGGGTGAGCGGCATCATAACTGCCAGCGCAGGGCCACCCATATTGACGGCAATCGCCGCAACTACAGCCAGCAAGGACACCAGCAGAATATACGCCATAATGGTGGCGTTGGCGGTGCGGTAGTCGTTGGCGCCAATGCGCTGGCTGGCAATGCTGGAGCCGGCAAAGGCGGTGACGAACAAAACCGTGTTGGCGGCGAACACCAAAGGCGCTACCCCACCGACCGCGGCCGCGGCGTTGTCGGATACCCGGCTGAGAAAGAACATATCGGTCAGGGGAATGGTAAAGGTAACCGCCTGGTCGATAAGCATGGGTACACTCATGCCCCAGAGGCCTTTATCCAGTACCCGGCTTTTTAGTTCAGTTGCCACCTATCGCTCCATAACATTGCGCCGCTTCTGCGCCGCAACAAAAAAGCCAGCTAACAAAAGCTAGCTGGCTGAAAGGGCGGCATTTTAACTGAATAGACGCAGGTTGGCACTAAGCTGCGTCTTGCCTAGGGGATTTTTAACCGGCTTCGCGCAACACCACCGCCGGGGGCGTGGTCACCACGCTCCGACAACTAAAAGCGCCGAGGCAACCGACAATCACCGCGCCCAGCATGGGGCCCAGCAACCAGAAGAGGTAATGCGGCTTGATGGGGGTATCCAGTACCCAGTACTGCAGATTCCACAATAAAACTTCGGCGCCGATCACCCCAATCAGTCCGGAGAGGAACCCGAGGATCGAAAATTCCGCCCAAACGCTGCCGACGATCAATTTGCGCGGACTGCCCAGGGCGCGCAACAGGCCCGCCTCCTGCTTGCGGCTGTCGATACTGCTGGTAACCGCGGCAATCAGCACCAGGCCGCCGCCAATCAACGTCAGCCAGAGCACCAGCTGCACGCCCTTACCCACTTGCTCGACCACCGCACGTATCTGCTCTATGACTCTATCCAACTCAATAACCAAAATACTGGGGTCGGCGCGCACCAGATCGTTAATCACCGGCTTTTTGTTCGGCGGCAAATAGGCACTGGTAATGTAGGTGGGTGAGAATTCATCCAGCGCCCCCGGCTCGAAAATAAAAAAGAAGTTGGGGTGCATCGACTGCCAGTCCAGGCTGCGAAAGCTGGCCACCTCCGCTTCAAGACTCAAGCCGCCGATGGAAAAACTCAACCGGTCGCCGAGCTCAAGACCCAGTTGTTCGGCAATGCCCTGCTCCACCGATACCCCGGGAAGCTCGGTAGACGCCGCCCATTCATCCCACCAGGCCCCGGCTTCGATTTTATTGTCGTCCGCCAGAGTGTCGGTCCAGGTAAGATTCGCTTCGCGGTTCAAGCCCCGAGTGCGATCTCGCTCCGCGCCATTAACTTCCGTCAGCCGGCCGCGCACCATGGGGTAAAGCGGCTGACGATCGATGTTTTCGCCGTCCAGCAACCGCTGTACCGAAGTCACTTCTTCGGGAGCAATGTTGACCAGGAAGTGATTGGGCGCATCTTCCGGCAATTGCATGCGCCAATCTTCGATCAGAGAAGTACGCACTACCGTAAGCGTCAGCAGCAGCATAATGGCGGTGGAAAAAATCACCATTTGCACCAGACTTTGGCCGCGCTGACGCTGCAAATTGGCCACCGCCAAACGCCAGAAGCTGCCGGCGTTGGTACTCAGCCCACGGCTGAATTTTAACAACAGCAAGCCCAAACCGGCGGAGATCAGCAATACCGCCGCCAGGGCTGCCATAACACTGAGCGCCAGAGGCAGTTGACGGCTAAACAAAACCACCAGCAAAAAGATCGCCGCCAGAGCCGCCACCACCTGCACCCAAAGCTGAGTTTGGTTCACGGCCAATTCCCGGCGCAGAATTTTTAACGGCGGCACACTGGGCAGAAACCAAAGCGAGGGCAAGGCAAAAAATAATAGGCACACCAGGCCGCTGAAAAAGCTCGCCAAATAGGCCAGCAAACCCGGCGGCGCCAGGGTAACGCTGAAAAACGACTGCAGACTTGCCGCTACGCCCCGCTGAATAACCTCGCCCAGCAAGAGCCCCAGAGCGGATGCCAGAACAGCCAACACCAGCAGCTGCAAAAAATATAGGCGTCTTATTCGGCCGGCCCCGGCGCCCAGGCTTTTCATCAGCGCCACTTGATCCACATGCCGGCTGGCAAACTGGCGCGCCGCCAAGCCTATGGCGACGCCCGCCAACAAGACCCCAATAACCGCCGCAAGCAATAAAAAGCGCTCGCCTTTATCGAGGGTTCGAGCCAACTGGCGTTGTGAGGAGCCTATGTCTTCGAAATGCTCGTGTTCGGTAAGCTCGGGTTCCAGCCATTCCCGAAAGGCCTGAACCTGCCCGGGTTCATTGGAAGCCAGCAGCCACTCGTAGCTGATCCGGCTGCCGGGCTGAACCACTTGGGTCGCCTCGAGATCGGCAAGGTTCATCAGCACTCGGGCGCCGGTCATACTGAAGCCGGTGCTGCCCGGTTGCCTCACCAGCACCCGGCTCGCGGTGAAACTGGCCTCACCCACCTCCACCTGGTCGCCCAACGCTATGCCCAAGAGCGGCAGCAACCGCCCTTCGAGCCATACCTCGCCGGGCGCCGGAATTGTATCCACCCGCTCAGGTGCCTGAGTGGAAAAGGCCTGATCGCTGACTTCGATGTGGCCGCGCAGCGGATAGCTCTCATCCACCGCCTTGACCCAGGCCAAGTGCATAGCCTCATTGGCGTAGACCATGGAAGCGAAGCCTACTTCGTGAGCCTGCTGCAGGCCCCGGCGACTGGCTTCCTCCTCCCACTGTTCCCGAAACGGCCTGGAACTGTCGACAATCAGATCGGCACCCAGGAAGCTGTTGCTCTGCTGCTCCAGGGTTGAGTCCAGCCGATCGGCAAAAATCGCAATGCCGCTCACCACCGCCACGGCCAGAACCAGAGCTACAGCCAGCAGCTTTACCTCGCCACTGCGCCAATTGCGCCAAATCAACCTCAAAGCCAGCATGACCCTACTCCTTTAAACACTGGCTTCAGCGACAGAACTGGATGAGAACTCCGCCCGAGACGCGGATTGAGAAACGGCGCCGGCCACCAATTCCAGGCGACGCTCGCAGCGCTGGGCCAGACGCTCTTCGTGAGTGATTAAAATCAAAGTGGTGCCCTGCTCCCGGTTCAAGTCGAACAATAGGTCGATGACCTGAGAGCCGGTGTGAACATCCAGATTGCCGGTGGGTTCGTCGGCAAACAGCACCCTAGGTTCGCTCGCGAAAGCGCGGGCTACGGCAACCCGTTGTTGCTCGCCGCCTGAAAGTTGCTGGGGATAATGGCGCAAGCGCTTGCTCAACCCGACGCGCTCCAAAAATTCGCTGGCTTTTTGGCGCGCCTGTTTTACCCCGTGCAGCTCCAGGGGCAGCATGACATTCTCGAGCGCGGTAAGCCCCGGGAGCAGCTGAAAGGACTGAAACACAAAGCCGACATGGCGTGCCCTTACACTGGCGCGACCCTCCTCGTCCATAGCGGTCAATTCCTCGCCAGCGAGAAACACCTGTCCGGACGTCGGCAAATCCAAGCCGGCCAGAATTCCCAGCAAGGTGGACTTGCCCGAACCTGAAGGCCCGGTAATCGCCAGGCTGTCGCCCTCCCGAACGGAGAGGGATACCTGGCGCAAAATCGAAAGCTCGCCTTCGGCGGTGGGCACTCGTTTATCAACGGCCTGGGCCTGAACTACCGAATCGGACATGAACCACTCCTAAATCTGTTTTCTGCATGCTCCAGCCATTGGCCGGCGCTGTCAAAAAGGTTGACACTACTTTACCCTAGTTTAGGGGGCAGAAGCCGCTGCTGAGTCGCGGTTTGCGCTATGCTAAGCTCTCCGTAACCGGCAAACGCCCAGCTCACCCGACATTCATCATCCAGGAGCGCCATACCCTTGGGAGTAATCAAACGCAGTCTGATCAGCTGCCTGCTAGTCTGTTTTACGCTGACCGCATGGTCGGCGGATGACCAAGGCCCAACTATTCTGGTAATGGGCGACAGCCTCAGCGCCGGCTACGGCATAGATATTGATGAAGGCTGGGTCAATCTGCTGCGCAACAAGCTGGAAGACCAGTATCCCCACAAGGTCGTCAACGCCAGCGTCAGCGGCGAAATCAGCCGCGGCGGCCTGAATCGCCTGCCCAGATTGCTGGACGAGCATCAACCGGAAGTGGTGATTCTGGAGTTGGGGGGCAACGACGGATTGAGAGGCCTACCGCTGACTAAGCTGCGCGAAAATCTCAGCAAGATGATCGAGCGCAGTCAGAATTCCGGCGCTCAAGTACTGCTGGTCGGCATTCAAATTCCGCCCAACTATGGCAGGCGCTACACCGAAGACTTCAAGCAGCTCTACCCGGCCTTGGCGGCTGAGCATCAAACTCCCCTGGTGGAGTTTATGCTCGAAAGGGTCGCCACCGACCCCAACCTCATGCAACAGGATGGAATTCATCCCAAGGCCGAAGCTCAACCCAGAATTCTCGAAAACATCTGGCCAGAGCTCAAGCCTCTTATGCAACAATAGCTATTTTACGAACAACAGCCGCACCTGGTTGCGGCGGCCTTCTTCCTCTTGATCACCGAAGGACAGCACCAGATCCTCTTTGCCATCGGCATTTAGATCCAGCACCCGCACCTGGGTACCATCGCGTGGCAAAGCTGTTTCAAACGCCTTGGCTCGGTTTTCGAACAATGAACCCTCACCGGGAGCGAGTATTTTCAAGTAGTCCCGATCTTCGCCCAACACCAAACTCTTGCGCCCCTCATTGCCCATATCAATAACTTTGACCAAAGGCAGATCTACGCGACCAGAGCCGATACTGACTTCGGCGCTGGCGCTTTGTTGATAATCGGGGCGGGAGTCAAACTCGCGTTTTGAGGTCATCAAATAAAACTGAATATCGACCCCGGCGCTACCCCTCAACAAGGCGCGAATGATGGTACCCACACCGAACTCAGCACTGGGCGTGTAGAAGTCTTTGCGGCCATCGCCGTTGATATCGGTAAATACCGGCTCGAACTGAATGCCCTTGGTTTGAATACGGGTATCGGGCTTGTTATTGAAAACCAGGTTCGATTCGCCCGCCCTGCCGTAATGTATTTGATAGCTGTAGCGTTGCTCGACCGCTGAGGAGAAGGCTTCGTTTCGAATGATCAGATCTGCATAACCGTCACCATCAAGATCCTGTAAATCATGCACTCGACGAATAACCAAACCATCGAAGTTGCGTCCCTCCCCGGTGCGCACATCGGCCTGGGCATCGGTGGAAATTTCAATTCCAGGATCCACTAACCTGGGCTGTTCGGGAAATCCACCATCGCTTTGCTGTTGAAAAATCAGCAATTGCCCGTCGCGTACGAAAGCCAAATCAGTTTTGCCATCGAGATTGTAGTCCAATGTGTAGGAGGCTCTGGGAATAAATCTCGTGCCGCCTTCGCGACTGCGCGCAATGGCGTCGACACTCAAACAATGGTGAACGAAACTACCGTCCTTTTGCTGAAGGTATAAATGATAGGCATTAAAGTCTGGAATAAGTGCTGCGCTGAGTCCAGAGCCGTCAATATCGAGCGCCAGATCAAAATACCCAAGGCGCTTCTGATCAACGATCGGATACAGAGAGTCGCTGGCAATCAGTAACTTGTAGGTGCCTTTTTGAGCATCAAAGTGCTCTATCCCCTCACTGGTCAAAAATACTGGCTGCTCGCTGTCGTAGCCCGCCAGGTACAAGCCGCTAAAAAACTGCGCCGAGGCTGGCACCTTCAGCTGCTCGACCGAAAAATCCTCCAAATCCACGAACGAAAGCCAGCGCGTTTCAGACGAATGTCCGGAAACCGCCAACAGCTCGCCAATCTTCTCAGTAGCACCGTTGGCCGGATGCGTCAGCGGAACGGTTCTGGCACTGAGTGTTTGAGCTTGAGTTAAACAACTTAAGAAAACGGAGAAGATCGCAAAAACTGCGAGAAAAATGCTTTTGATCGACTTGCTGGGGTTCAGTAACGGTTGGGGGAACAGTTTCCGTTGCGTCAAGTTTTCCATCAATAAATCGCCAGTCGGTTGTTATTAAAACTGGCCAACTGTTAGCAGTCGGTAAAAATTCTTGGCTGCCAACTGGCCTAGAAATCCTCTAGACCCTGCCTTGTAGAAAGAGTTCATTGCAGAGCAAGGCTCAAAGTGCAATGGGTTGTGCAATAGGTTGTTAGATGGTTTTCTATCCGCATAAAGTCAAAAGTGAACAACCAATTTTGGCAATGGCCCAAGGCGTTTAAGCTTAGGGCCATCGCCTGACGCGATACAACTCAGTGCTTGGTCATTGAACCTTCTGCGCCACTGAAGAAGCGCAGATAGTCATCGGGCAACTGAGCTTTGACGTCATCGAGTTCACCGGCGGATACTGCTTGGCTTAGTACATCCAAAACGGCTCTTGCATGCCAGATGCCGGCATTCAGGCCTACGCCCTCTTTTTCGCTGACTCGGCGGGAAAATTCGTCCGAATCGAACCGCTCGCCTTTACCGGAATTTTCGCCAGTCAGAAATATACCGATCTCATCGGGCAACTGAGCTGCGACTGCCGAGGGCTGCTCACCCTCCAACCTTTCTGCGAGCGTAGTCAGCGTAGCACGTGTTGCCTTGAGCGCTTCATCGAGTGAAGACAGTTTTGCCTTGTTTTGCACTTCGCCAAGAAAATCGTGGAATTGCATATCAATGCCTCCCTATTTTGCAGAATGAATTGACTCGCAAATAGAGAAGAGCCGAAAAGTGCTTTTCCGGCTCCAAACTTAAATGGAAATAAATCAGTGCGTTGCCAAGGGGCCTGGCGCTTGGCTGACCAGTTGAACGGTACTGGCCTGGGGCCCTTCTTCGCCCATTTCGGGCTCGAAGCGAACTTCGGTTCCGGGCATCAAGCGCTCAAAATCGTCGTGCAATACCGAATTGCGGTGGAAGTAGTAATCTTCTCCATCCATCCCTTGAATAAAGCCATAACCTTCGTCGGGGAAGACTCGGCTCACCACTGCCCGCGGCTCGTCGTGATGTTTCACCGCGCCGCGACGTTTTTGATCCTGCTTGTGAAGTTGTTTTTCCAGCGCCTCAAAGGCTTTGCGAATAATGGGGCGCAACTGCACATGAGGATCGCCCACGGTTCCGCTTTTATCGGCAACCAACTCCTTTTTCGGCGGCACTGTCGCTTCTACTCTGACTCGGTAAGGGTTACCGGTGCGACTGTGGTGCTGAGCACGCTCTATCACGACCCGGCAGGAGACAATATCGTCCGCCATATTTTCCAAACGCGCCACTCGGTCGTTGATGTAGTCGTCGATCCACTGAGAGCGGGTTACGTCGTGATAGCTTACTTCAGGTGCTGTTTGCATAGTTTGGGATCCTCTCTCCGTTGCACGAATTGAGATTTAGCGACCGGCGGAATGTTCAAACCTATCAATTCAAACCTATCAATAAAGGTTTGCGGCATCTAAAAGCCTCGGTATTTCCGCCTCGCCATACTTAAAAGATGGTCACGAATGGAGGAAAATTCAACAGCAAACGGGAGTTTTTCTGAAATCGGAGGCATTCAACGACTGCCGAGCGCTATTTTCGCGGCCCCCGGCCAGCCTCCTTGAAAAACTGGCTTAGCGGGAGCTAGACAATAAATTCGCCGGTGCCGCGGCTTACAGCCAGGGATCAGCGGCCTACCTGATATGTATCACCGAAGAGGCTCGAGGTATTCGACGAGAAGTTGCACCGTTTCGCGGCCGCGAAATTCATTCACATCGAGGCGGTAGGCCAGCCGCACTCGCTTCGCAGCAGGGTTGGGCCACTGCTGCAAGTCGATGTTAAACGCTATGGCATCCACCAGCTGCTGACCTGCGGCGTCCAGCGCTACCGTCATTTTCAAGTGTTTTTCACCCACAAGGCGCTGCTGCACCAGGTGAAATTCGCCGTCAAACAACGGCTCCGGAAAATGCTGGCCCCAGGGGCCCGCCTCGCGCAACTGAGCTGCCAGCTGGAGGTTGACCTCTTCCGGACCCAATTCGCCATCGCTGACCAATACCGCTTGCAGGTCTTGAGGTGTTAACTGGCGCCGAACCTCGGCGTCGAAGGCTTCCTTGAAGTCGTCGAAACGTTCCTGCGCCAGCGTCATGCCGGCGGCCATGGCGTGGCCACCAAATTTTTGCAGTAAGTCGGGATGACGCGCCGCCACCGCATCCAGAGCATCGCGGATGTGCAAACCGGGGATCGAGCGCGCCGAGCCTTTGATCTGACCGTCGCCGGCATCGGCAAAGACGATCACCGGTCGGTGGTGCCGATCCTTGATGCGCGAGGCGAGTATGCCGATCACGCCCTGGTGCCAGCCGGGATCGTAAAGGCAGAGCCCCCAGGGCAGCGATTCGGCATCGTCGACCTCCAGCTGCTGCAGCATTTTTAGCGCTTCCTGCTGCATACCGCTTTCGATGGACTTGCGATCCCGGTTCAGTTCATCCAATGACAGAGCCATTTCCCGCGCCAGAGGCTCGCTCTCGCATAGCAGGCACTGAATCCCCAGGGACATGTCGTCCAAGCGCCCAGCGGCGTTCAGGCGCGGCCCTATGGCGAAGCCCAGATCCGAAGCCACCAGCCGGTGGGGCTGGCGCCCAGCCACATCCAGTAAAGCCCGAATTCCCGGGCGCGCGGCGCCGGCGCGAATTCGCTGCAGGCCCTGGGCCACCAGTATGCGGTTGTTGTGATCCAGAGGCACGACATCGGCGACGGTGCCCAGAGCCACCAGATCGAGCAGACTGGCCATATTGGGTTCGGGCAGCTCGGGGTTGAACCAGGCACGGGCGCGCAGCTCGGCGCGCAGGGCGTTCATAACGTAGAAGATGACCCCTACTCCGGCCAGACTTTTGCTGGGGAATTCGCAGCCGGGCTGGTTGGGGTTCACTATGGCGTCGGCGTCGGGCAGTTCACTGGCGGGCAGGTGGTGATCGGTGACCACTACGGCGATGCCGAGGTCTTTGGCGGCTCTGACGCCTTCGATGCTGGAGATGCCATTATCGACGGTGATGATGACATCGGGCGCCATGGCGGCGGCCACTTCGACGTTTTCCGGGGTCAGGCCGTAGCCGGATTCGAACCGATTGGGTACCAGAAAGTCCACCGATTCCAGTCCCATGGAGCGCAGGGCGGTAACCGCCAGGGCGCAGCTGGTGGCGCCGTCGGCGTCGAAATCGCCAATAATCAGAATGTTGGCTTGGGCTTCGACGGCATCGGCCAGAAGCGCGACGGCCTCGGTCAATCCTTTGAAGTTGGGCTTGAGTAGCTGTCCCAGCCGGTGTTCCAGTTCCTCGCTAGAAGTCACGCCTCTCAGGCGATAGATCCGCTCCAGCAGGGCCGGTAACTGGCTGTCGAGAGATTCGATTTGGGGCGGTTCACGACGAACAATGGTTTTTTGCATAAGGTTTTAAAGATATTGGGTGCGGAGTAAAGGAGTTTCAGCTAGCCGGTCAGGGAGGAGAAGCATGTGGGACTTTGGAGGGCAGGACGCCCGACAAAAGCTACATGGACGACCCACATGGATGTGGGAA
>CAZKCY010000028.1:0-12902 GCA_964551155.1 uncultured Marinimicrobium sp.
GCGTGAGCAGGCTAGACTGCGCTCAGTCGGCAACTGATCTCCACCCTTGTAAAGCGCGAATAAAAAAAACCAACCTTCGGGTTGGTTTTTTTATGGTCGCCAGTTAGTGCTTTTGGTGTTGTTGACTGTTCCAGACAACGATGCCGCAATTGCGAGCTCAGGACAAGGGTTTGACAAAAATCTTCGAGTTACGCTGGTAGTTGTACAAGCTCTGACGAGCCATCGGCAAGTCGCTGACGGAGCAAGGTGCAAAGCCCTGCTCGATAAACCAGTGTGCCGTCTGAGTCGTCAGCACAAACAACTTATTGATGTTTTGCCTGCGGGCGAGTTTTTCCATCTGCTCGAGCAGTGCCGCAGCGCGACCGCTTTTGCGATAATCTGGGTGAGTTACCATGCAGGCGAGTTCGGCGGCGTCGTCAAAGGGATAGAGGGCGGCGCAGGCGATGATTGTGCCGTCCTTTTCCATGACATTGAAACGATTGATTTCGGTCTCCAACAGCTCGCGCGAACGGCGCACCAGTACCCCTTCGTTTTCCAAAGGTGCCAGCAGCTCAAGTATGCCACCTACGTCGTCGATGGTGGCGGTACGCAGCTGCTCGTAGCTGTCCGTGTGTACCATGGTGCCCAAGCCGTCGCGGGTAAAGAGCTCGGTGAGCATGGCGCCATCGACGCTATAGCTGATCAGCTGCGCTCGGGGCACTCCCTGTAGGCAACTCTGGTAACAAGCTCGCAGGGCTTGCGCCAGTTCCAGAGGTATTTGCTCGCCCTGGTCCTGCAAAAATCCCTGGCAATCCTTGAGATTCAGTTGCCGAACCAGCTCACCCTCGCTATCGCGAATCCCCTCCGGCTCGATAAATGCCAATAGTTTATCCGCCTTAAGCGCGGTGGCTATGTGTACCGCTACGTCTGTGTAGGCCAAATTAAAAGCTTCTCCGGTTGTGGAGTAACCCAAGGGGGAAAGCAGGACTACTGCGCCTGAATCTAAGGCGCTGTTGAGATAGCGAATGTTGACCCTGCGCACCTTCCCAGTGTGTTGAAGATCCACACCGTCCAGCACGCCATGGGGCATGGCGACCACGAAATTCCCACTGGCGACCTGCATGCGGGCGCCGTGCATGGGCGAATTGGGTAAGCCGGTAGACAGAGCCGCCTCGACTTGAGTGCGCGCCGCGCCAATGGCTTGGGTAACCCAGTGTAAACTGGCGTTATCGGTGATTCTCAGGTTCCGATGAAAACGGCTTTCCGCGCCGGCTTCCGCCAGGCGAGCGTCGATTTGCGGGCGCGCGCCGTGGACCAGCACTAGGCGCACACCCAGGCTGCTCAACAGTGCGATGTCGTAGATAATATTGCTGAAATTCGGATGCTCGATCCCTTCCCCCGGCAACATCAACACAAAGGTTTTGCCTCTGTGGGAGTTGATGTAGGGGGAGGAATGGCGGAACCACTTTACATAATCTTGAGTGTTGCTGGACACTTGCTGGCCTCTAACTAATAAATGGTTGCCGCTTAGCTTAGCCGTTATTGGTTTCAGTCTCCAGGCTAGCGGATGGTGCCGGTCAGCCTTGGACGCAAAACTTCTGTATCAAGCCGCTCAGTATCTCCACCGCTGGCTCAAGCTGGCGGGTATCGATATATTCATCCGGCTGATGGGCCTGCTTAATAGAGCCTGGCCCCAGCACCAGGGTTTGCATTCCCAGTGATTGCAAAAAGGGGGCCTCGGTAGCGAAGGCTACACTTTCAGCGGAGTGCCCTGTGAGTTTCTCACAAGCTTGCACCAGGGCGGATTCACGGTCTTGGGCGAAGGGCTCGACGCCTTCAAACAGGGTGGAAAATACTATGTCGGTACCGCTCTGTTCCGCTATGGGGGTCAGCCTGCTCTGAATAGTCCGACGCAACTCGGCCAATTCCATGCCCGGCAGCGGGCGCAGGTCGAAATGCAATTCGCACTCTGCGCATATACGGTTGGGACTGTCGCCGCCATGTATGCAGCCCAGGTTCAAGGTAGGCACCTGAACCGCAAAACCGGGATTGCGGTGTCGCGTCTGTAACTCCTGGCGCAGCTGAATCAAATCCGCCATGACTCGCTGCATGGTGTCCAGGGCATTGTTGCCCAAGGCCGGGTCCGAGGAATGGCCGCTGGCGCCGCGCACCCTTATGGCTTCCATCATTATGCCCTTGTGCATATGCACAGGCACTAGCTCTGTAGGTTCGCCAATAACAGCGTAGCGCGCCTTAGGTTTACCCATATCGGCCAGAGTTCGGGCTCCACTCATGCTGCTTTCTTCATCAGCTGTCGCAAGAATAATCAAAGGTTGCTTTAGCGGTGTATCGAGGAAGCGGTCCACCGCTGCCAGCACTGCGGGGAAAAAACCCTTCATATCGGTAGCGCCCAGACCGTAGAGTTTGCCATCCCGCTCGGTGAGCTTGAAAGGATCGCTCTGCCAGCGCTGCTCATCAAAGGGAACCGTGTCGCTGTGGCCCGAGAAAACCAGGCCGCCAGGCCCCGAGCCCAAAGTGGCCACCAGGTTGGCTTTGCCCGGTTGACCTTTCAAAGGCAGAATTTCGGTCGCGAAGCCGCGCTCATCCAACCACTCGGCCAGCAATTCGATTACCGGTAGGTTGCCCATGTCCCAGTCGGGAACCGCACAGCTGACCGAGGGAAGAGCCACCAATTGGCTTAGTTGGTTGCGATAGCGATTTAAATCGAAAGGCATACAAGACCAATAGCAGAGAATGTACTGGCAGTGTAATACAGGCGCGGACTGGTGCGGAAGGGGAGTGTTTGGGGAGTTGAGGGGATCCCGGCGAGGCCGGATCAAATAAATGGCTTAAGAACCCGCGGCAAATGCCGAAGCTGGCTTCATTGACAGCTCCGGCATCAAATTGCAAAGGGGTTTTAGCTGAAGATACCCTTGAAGAAAAAGAAGAACAGAATCGCCAGGCCGGCACCGGCGGGCAGAGTAATAATCCAGGACATAAAAATGGTGCCTACCACTCTGAGGTTAAGGGCGCCTATGCCGCGCGCCAGGCCAACGCCGAGAACCGCACCCACCAGGGTTTGGGTGGTGGATACCGGCAGCCCAGTGCCCGAGGCCAAAACCACGGTACCGGCAGCGCCCAGCTCGGCGGCAAAGCCACGGCTCGGGGTCAGCTCGGTGATTTTCTTACCAATGGTGGCGATTACCTTATAGCCATAGGTCGCCAGGCCTATGACGATACCGACGGCACCGATGAGCAGTACCCAGGGCGGAACCGCGGCCGCAGTGCTAATGGACTGGGTGCTGACAATACTGACCACCGCAGCCAGAGGACCGACGGCGTTGGCCACGTCGTTGGAGCCGTGGGCGAAGGCCATGGCACAGGCCGTGAAAATCATCAGAATGCCGAAGACTTTTTCCACGCTGGCAAAACGATTTTTGACCTCTGCAGCCTCGTCGCGTTTGATATTGCGCATCAAGTAAATACCCAGTAAGGCTACCAGAACACCGATTACCGCCGATATCATTGAGCTCTGCAAGAAGCTCAGGCTGAAATCCGAATCCTTGAACACATGTTTCAGGCCCTTGAGAAGCGTGACCATGGCGATCAAAAAGCCCACTCCGAACATGTACATGGGAATGTAGCGCTTGGCGTTGTGGAAAGGGTCGTCAGTATTCAGTATCAACTTTTGCACCGAGCGGAACAGCCAGAATGAGATGGCGCCGGCCAGCAGCGGCGAGACCACCCAGCTGGCGACGATGGTGCCCACTTTATTCCAGGCTACGGCGTCGACTGAAATTCCGACTGCTGCGAAGCCAACAATAGCGCCGACGATCGAGTGTGTAGTGGAGACTGGCCAGCCTAGGATACTGGCGATCAACAGCCAGGTCCCCGCTGCCAGCAGTGAGGCCAACATCCCATAGACCAACAGCTCGGGTGTCTCGGTCATCAGTGTGGGGTCGACAATGCCGCTGCGTATAGTGGCGGTCACCGAGCCACCGGCCAGGTAGGCGCCCAGAAATTCGAACACCATGGCCACCAAAATGGCCTGACGAATGGTAAGGGCCTTGGAGCCCACGGAAGTGCCCATGGCGTTGGCGACGTCATTGGCACCCACGCCCCAGGCCATAAAAACGCCAAAAACGCAGGCGAGGATCAGCAGTATGTGGCCGTATTCGGCAAGTACGGTCATGAGTAATACCCCAGAAAATCGGTTGTGGTTAAATCAATCCGCCAATCTCGCTTAGCGGGCCAGTAGCAGTTGCAAACGCCCGCCCACGTCCTGGGCGCGGTTGGCCAGATCGCCAATCCAGTCGATAACGCGGTAGAGGAACATAACATCCACCGGCGGTAGCTCGGCTTCCAGCTTGAACAGGGAAGAGCGCATGGTTACTTCCAATTGGTCGGTTTTGCGCTCCAGGGCATCCAGCTCCTGAATCATTTTTTCCACAATCCCCAGCTCGCGACCGCTAAAGCCGGTTTCCAGCAGCTCGTCCAGTTCGTTGATGGCGTTCAAGGCCTGTTCGGCGGCTTTGACTGCAGCTTTGACGTAGTCCATGGTCTGGCTTTGCATCTGGGCGGGAATCATCATCTTGCGGCCCAGCATAATGCCGGCGATGTCTTTGGCGCGGTTGGCGATGCGGTCCTGCATGCTCAGCAATTCGAGTAGATCAGTTCTCGGTACCGGCAGAAACAAACTTTTGGGAAGGTGCAGGCGGAGCTGCTTTTTGAGGTCGTCGGCTTCGTGCTCGAGCTCGGTGATGCGCTTTTGAACCGACTCGGCTTGTTCCCAGTCGTTGGCGATCACCTGGGAGAAAAAATCTTCCAGCTCGCCGGCGGCCTTGACGGCAACGCTCATATGCTCCTGCATCGGCTTGATGGGCGAAGCGCCAAACATATTAGAGAAAGGGTTTGCAAACGCCATAATCTAGGTCCCCTTGATGATTTGTGGGCAGTATAAAAACTTAGTTAGCGCAGGTCACGCGGGTTTTTGATATTTTTATGACAGCAGCCAAGGAATTGGGCCTTAAGCTATGCTTTGCTGGCCTGCTAGTGTTGCCACCTGCCAAGAAAGGCTACAATCCAGGCTAAGTTTCATTGAGGCCACCTCTATATGCCGCAAATGCCCACCTCTGATCGAGTTTTGGATCTGCGCAGCCTGGTGAATGACCTGGTTGCCGAGGGACTTATGCGCCAGGAAGACGCCAATGTCCTGCTCGGCAGTCCCCGCGGTCGGGAACAGGCCAGTATGCATCCTATAGCCTATATCGCCAGTCAGAGCCTGGAAGATCAAACTCGCCCGGGCAAGCTGCTTGATGGCGATCGCCTGACTCACTGGCTGGCGAAAAAAGCCGGCTTGCCGGTGGTGCACATAGACCCGCTGAAAATCGACGTGCCTAAAGTGACCGAAGTCATGTCCTACGCTTTCGCCAAGCGTCACGGCATTTTGTGCCTTGAGGTTACCAGTGAAGAAGTGGTGGTGGCCCTGACTCAGCCCTTTGTCACCGGCTGGGAGCCTCAGCTCGAGCATGTGGCTCGCCGCCCGGTACGGCGGGTAATGGCCAATCCCATCGATATAGAGCGCCATACCATTGAATTCTATACCCTGGCGCGCTCGGTAAGCCGAGCCAGTGGCGGCCCCGTGGGAGCTGCCACTGGCAACTTTGAACAGTTGGTGGACCTGGGCAGTTTCAGCGAAGACCCCGAGGCCAACGACCAGCACGTTATTAAGATTGTAGACTGGTTATTGCAGTACGCCTACGATCAGCGCGCCAGCGACATTCATCTTGAGCCGCGGCGCGAGGTTGGCCGAGTGCGTTTTCGCATCGATGGGGTTTTGCACCATGTCTACGAACTGCCTGCCAATGTCGCCACAGCGGTAACCAGTCGCTTTAAAGTGTTGGCGCGCATGAACATTGCCGAGAAGCGCAAACCCCAGGACGGGCGCATTAAAACTCGGCGCAGCGACGACAGCGAAGTGGAGCTGCGCCTCTCAACCCTGCCCACCGCTTTCGGCGAGAAAATGGTGCTGCGGATTTTCGACCCGGACGTGCTGTTGCGCAGCTTTGCCGACCTGGGTCTGGTGGGAGAGGACTATCAGCGCTGGCGCCAGATGCTCGAACGACCCCACGGCATAGTGTTGGTGACCGGCCCCACCGGTTCGGGTAAAACCACGACTCTGTATTCTTCTCTGCGCCAAGTCGCTACCGACGAAGTCAACGTCAGTACCATTGAAGACCCTATCGAAATGGTGGAGGAGCACTTCAACCAAACCCAGGTGTACCACAAGATAGGCCTCGACTTCGCCGCCGGAATCCGCACCCTGATGCGCCAAGACCCGGACATTTTCATGGTGGGCGAGATTCGCGATCTGGAAACCGCCCTGATGGCGGTCCAGGCGGCGCTGACTGGTCACTTGGTGTTGTCCACCGTGCACACCAACGACGCTCCCTCGACGGTGGCCCGATTGCTGGATCTGGGCATTCCTTCCTATTTGATCAATGCGACTCTGCTGGGGGTCATGGCTCAGCGTCTGGTGCGCACCCTCTGTCCGCACTGCAAGGAGGAGGGCGAAATCAGTGCCGATGACTGGCAACAGCTGGTTTCGCCCTGGAAAGTAACCATGCCCCAGACCGTTTATCGACCGATAGGTTGCCTGGAGTGTCGCAATACCGGTTACCTAGGACGGCAGGGTTTGTACGAAATATTGCTATTGTCGGAAACGGTTAAAGACAAAGTGGGTGGCGGCGGAAGTTTGCAGGAATTGCGCCGCCAGGCCATGCGCGAAGGTATGCGGACCCTGCGCTTGTCCGGCGCGCAAAAAGTCGCCGCCGGCCTGACGACTCTTGAGGAAGTGATGCGCGTCGCTCCGCCGCCAGAGCGCGAGCGCTGAGCCGCGGCTGCTGCTAAAACTCTTGTACCCGGTTTGCCGGGTAAACGACAATTTGGTGTGTGAAAAGATGATGCTGGACGAAGCTCTGCTACCGGAAATTCTGCGCGAACCCGCCCGCCGTCTGACCGAAGATTATCAAAAAGTCCTCAGTGATCGCTCCCTGACGCCCCCCGACCAGTTGCTGGGTGATGCAGTGAGTCAGGAGGAGTTTCGGGCGCAATTTACCTGCGCCTTTGGCGCGAGCGAGTACATCGCCAAGACCTGCGTTATTCAGCCCGAGCTGCTGCTCGATTTGGTGCGCTCGGGTGAGTTATTTCGGCCCATGGCGGAGGACGGCTACCCGGAGTTGATTAAAGCTTTGGCCGAATGCGAGACCGAGGCGGAGTTCGACCGCGCTCTGCGCATCCAGCGCCAGCGCGCCATGGTGCGCATCGTCTGGCGAGACTTGAATCGCCTGGCCAGTATGCGGGAAACCACCGCCGAGCTCTCCCGGTTTGCCGACACCGCCATTCAGGAGGCGTTGAAATATCACTACCAGCAGTTAGTAAAGCGCTGGGGCAAACCTATGGGCAAGGACTCCGGTCAGGAGCAGGCTCTGGTGGTGTTGGGTATGGGCAAACTGGGGGCGCGGGAGCTCAATGTCTCCTCCGACATAGATCTGATTTTTGCCTTCCCCGAAGCCGGCGACACCGTCGGTGTCGACAAGATCTTGAGCAACCAGGAGTTTTTTGCCCGCCTGGGGCAGAAGCTGATCAAGAGTCTGGATGCCCCAACCGCCGATGGCTTTGTGTTTCGGGTGGATATGCGCCTGCGGCCCCATGGCGATAGTGGCGCCTTGGTGCTCAATTACGACGCTATGGAGGACTACTACCAGAGCCAGGGCCGGGACTGGGAGCGCTACGCTATGATCAAAGCGCGGCCGGTAGCGGCCGTGGGCGGCGACCGGGCCGAGCGGGCCGCCGACGAGTTGATGGCGCTGTTGCGACCTTTTACCTATCGCCAGTACATCGATTTCAGCGTGATCGAATCTTTGCGCGCCATGAAAGGGCTGATCGGGCGTCAAGTTCAGCGTCGAGGCATGAGCCAGGACGTAAAACTGGGCGAAGGCGGCATCCGCGAAGTGGAGTTCGTGGTTCAGGTGTTTCAACTGATTCGCGGCGGCCGAGAGCCCGAGCTGCGTGAACGCCAAGTATGCGAAATGCTGCCGATGCTCGAACAGCGCGGAGATTTGCCCCAAGGCAGCGGCAGAGCGCTGCTCGAAGCCTACGAGTTTCTGCGCAATACCGAACACGCCATTCAAGGCTTTCAGGATCGCCAGACCCAGGCACTGCCCAGTGACGAGCGCGGCCAGACCCGGATTGCCTGGGTGATGGGCTTTGACAACTGGGAGGCGTTCAATGAGGTGCTGAGCCAGCATCGCAAGCGGGTGGCCGAGGAATTTCGCCAGGTGATCGCCGACCCCGATGCCGAGGAGCAGGGCGAGGACGAAGATCTCGACGGCTGGCTGGCGCTTTGGGAGGGCAGCTTGAAAGGCGACGAAGCGCTGGAGATGTTAAAAGCTCAGGGCTGCGAGGATGTCGACAAGCTGCTGGCACAAATCGAAGGTTTGCGTACTAATCGTCAAGTGCTGTCCATGCAGGCCAGCAGCCGGGCCCGTCTGGACAGCTTCATGCCGCGCCTGCTGGCAATGCTTACCCAGGACACCGAACGGGCGGGCGATACCCTCACCCGAATCACTCCGCTAATCGAATCGATCGCGCGCCGCAGCGCCTACCTGGTATTGCTGGTGGAAAATCCCACCGCCCTTGAGCAGCTAGTGCGCCTGTGCGCGGCCAGCCCTTGGATTGCCGATCAGCTGGCACGCTACCCGGCGCTGCTCGATGAACTGCTGACCCCGGAAAGCCTCTACTCGCCGCCCGAAAAAGACGCCTTGCGCGATGAGTTGCGCCGGGATGTGCTGCGCCTTGGCTGGGACGATCTCGAAGGCCATATGGAAACCTTGCGTTATTTTCGCTCCGCCCATGCTTTGCGGGTCGCGGCCAGCGAAATAACCGGTACTCTGCCGCTGATGAAAGTCAGCGATTATCTGACTTACATAGCGGAGGTGATTCTCGAGCATGTTTTGAGCTTGGCCTGGCAGCATATGCTCGGCCGTCACGGCCACCCGAAACGCTCCGATGGCGGCCGCGATCAGCAGCCGGAGTTTCTGATTGTGGGGTACGGCAAGCTGGGCGGCATAGAATTGAGCCACGGTTCGGATCTGGATCTGGTGTTCATCCACAACGCCGATGCCGGGCAAAGCACCGATGGCGAAAAGTCGATCGACAATCTGACGTTTTACACCCGTTTGGGGCAGCGGATTATTCATATTCTCAATACCCAAACGCCCTCGGGCAAACTCTACGAAGTGGACATGCGGCTGCGCCCGTCCGGCAACTCGGGCATGCTGGTTTCGTCGATGACTGGATTTGAAAAATACCAGCTCAACGACGCCTGGACCTGGGAGCATCAGGCTCTGGTGCGCGCCCGGGTGGTGGCCGGCAGCGAGGCGCTGGCGAAGGAGTTTCAGCGGGTACGTCACCAAGTGCTGACTCAGCCGCGCGAGCGGGAAAAGCTGCGCGAAGAAGTCATCAATATGCGGGAGAAAATGCGCACCCACTTGGGTAGCAAAGATAAAGAGCCGCAATTTAATTTGAAACAGGATGCCGGTGGTATCGTCGATATTGAATTTATGGTTCAATACGCGGTTTTAGCTTGGGCCGAAGAGTCCCCAGAGTTGACCGAGTACACGGACAATATCCGCATTCTCGGTGCACTTGAGCAGGCCGGTCGGTTGAGCAGTGAATTTGTTGCGCAGTTGATCGACGCCTATAAGACTTACCGAACCGCCGGTCATCGCCTGGCGCTTCAGCGTCAGGAAGCTGTAGTCTCGGACGACCAGGCCTTTATCGATGAGCGCAAGGTGGTCACCGATTTGTGGCAGCAACTGCTGGAAACGGATTCTTGATCGATTCCGCCGAGGCATTTACTCCGATAGTTTTGATCTAATACCGGTATTGTCGTCCAAAGTGAATCCCGGCGACCCAATACGAATACGGGCCGGCTCCAGTGCAGGAGCTGTCCTTACTATAATTGTCAGGTTTTTCTAGGAGTTGGTTATGTCATTTGCCGATCGCGATGGCGTTATCTGGATGGACGGTGAGCTGGTGGACTGGCGCGATGCCCGGGTCCACGTGCTGACCCACACCCTGCATTACGGCATGGGCGTATTTGAAGGCGTGCGCGCTTACCAGAGCGCCGATCGCGGCACCTGTATTTTTCGTTTAAAAGAGCACACCGATCGGCTGTTCCGCTCGGCGCATATCATGCGCATGAAGTTGCCCTACAGCAAAGATGAGCTCAACGCCGCCCACAAGCTGGTGGTGCGCGAAAACGGTTTACAGGAAAGCTATCTGCGTCCCATGGCTTTTTACGGCTCCGAGGGCATGGGCCTGCGCGCAGACAACCTCAAGGTTCACGTGATGGTTGCGGCTTGGCATTGGCCTTCCTATATGTCGCCTCAGGCGCGCGATCTGGGTATCAAGGTGCGCACCTCAAGCTACACCCGCCACCATGTGAACATCACCATGTGTAAGGCTAAAGCCAACGGCAATTACATCAACTCTCTGCTGGCCTTGCAGGAAGCCATCGACAGCGGCTGCGAGGAAGCACTGCTGCTGGATAACGAAGGTTATGTGGCCGAGGGCAGCGGCGAGAACGTGTTTCTGGTGCGCGATGGCATTATCTATACGCCCGAACTGACTTCCTGTCTGGATGGTATCACCCGCAACACTATTTTCCAGCTGGCGGCCGATTGCGGTTATCAGGTGCGGGAAAAGCGCATTACCCGCGACGAAGTCTATATCGCCGACGAGGCTTTCTTTACCGGCACAGCGGCGGAAGTTTTGCCGATTCGGGAAGTGGACGGACGGATTATCGGCGAAGGCCGACGCGGCCCGATTACCACCGAGCTGCAAGCGCTTTACTTCCAGGCCGTAAAGGGTGAATTGCCCAATCACGGTGAATGGCTGGCGCCCATTGCGGAATAGCGGACCCGGGTGCCGACCGGCACCCTGTTTTGGCGGGCGGGTTTCACTATGACAGCAGCTCCTCTGGCCGCAAAGGCTTTGCCCAAAGGCAGCATATCTGCGGTACTGATCGTGAAGAACGAAGAGCGCAAGCTGGCCGCCTGTCTTGAATCTTTGGCTTGGGCCGACGAAATTGTGGTTTTGGACGGCGGCAGCGAAGATCGCAGCCAAGCCATAGCCGAAGCCGCCGGTGCCCGAGTTGCAGTACGCTCCGACTGGACCGGCTTTGGCGATCAGCGCCGTCGCGCCGAAGAACTGGCGCGCGGTGACTGGGTCTTTATGATCGATGCCGACGAGCGGGTCACGCCCGAGTTGCAGGCCAGCATCCGCGAGGCCGTAAGCCAGGGGCCGGCCATCTATAAAGCAAACCGTCTGTGCTGGTGCTTCGGGCGCTTTATTCGCCACTCCGGCATGCACCCGGACTGGGTGCCCCGGCTCTACCCCCGAGGTCGGGCGCAGTTTGACAGTACTCGAGTCCACGAGCGGCTGCGCAATCCCCACAAGCTGCCCGAGCGGCGCCTTGAGGGTGTTTTGCTACACTACGTCTACGACAGTCCCAGCCATCAAATTCGCAAAGCCGCGCACTATGCTCAAGAGTGGGCCCGGGAGCGGGCTGAGCGCGGTCAACGCGCCTCATTGATTTCGGCTTTTAGCCACGGCGGTTTTTGTTTTGTGCGCATGTACCTGCTGCGCGCCGGGTTTCTCGATGGCCGTGCGGGGCTGCTGCTGGCGGTCTTGCTGGCCCAGGCCACCTTCGCCAAATACGCCGAGCTTTGGGCCCATGGCCGGCAGTTGCAGTCAAAGGATGCTCTTGAACATGAGCGATAAAGCTCCCACTTCGGAATCGCCCAGGACCGAAGACCGAATCCGCCAAACCGATACCGCTTCGCTCAAGGTCTACTTGCGCCTGCTGACCTACCTAAAACCCTATATCGGGATTTTCGCGCTTAGTGTTATTGGTTTTGTGGTCTATTCGGCCTCACAGCCCGCCATGGCTCAGTTCATGGAGTACCTGCTGGCGTTTATCAATGCCCCCGAAGGACCGCTCTACCTTCCCTCTCTTATCATTATCGGTATTGTGCTGGTGCGCAGTATCGGTGCTTTTATTGGTAATTATTTTCTTTCCCGGCTGTCTTTTGGGGTAATCCATACTCTGCGCCTGCAGCTGTTCACTCATATGACCAAGTTGCCCGGGGGCTATTTCGACAGTCACAGCTCCGGCCACTTGATGTCGGTAATTACCTATAACGTCAACGGCGTCACCGAAGCGGCCTCCAACGCTCTTAAAACTCTGGTGCGCGAAGGCGCTACAGTACTGGCTCTGCTCGGTTATTTGCTCTACAAGGATTGGCGTCTGACCTTGTTGCTGTTGCTGGTTACCCCCATTATCGCGCTGCTGGTGGCCTATGTGGGTAAGCGCTTGCGGCGTCTAAGCGCCCAGGTGCAGCACAGCATGGGAGACATTACCCAGGTGTCCTCGGAGATGATCAACGGCTATCAGGTAATGCGCAGCTTTGGCGGCGAGGAGTACGAAAGGCGCCGTTTTGCCGATGTCAGCTGGCGCAATTTCCTTCAGAACATGAAAATAGTATTTACCGCTTCGCTTAACACGCCCATCTTGCAGATGCTGGTGGCTCTAGCCATGGGGCTGCTGCTTTGGGTGGCGCTGAGTATTATGGACATAGAATCGCCGGGCGCCTTTGTGGCTTACTTTATCGCCGCCGGTATGGTGCTTAAACCCATGCGCCAACTGAGTGAAGTGGTGCCCATCGTCCAAAAGGGCGTGGCCGCAGCCGACAGCATTTTTCAAATGTTGGATGAGGAACCTGAAAACGATTCGGGCGACTATCGCATCGATCGAGTGCGGGGTGAGGTTCGCTTTGAAAACTTGAGTTTCAGTTATG